>NZ_JTLD01000015.1 GCF_000798815.1 Alistipes sp. ZOR0009
CGGGAGCTAAAACTGAGGCTCGGGAAAGCCCACAGGTTTTCCGGGAGCTAAGACCGAGGCTCAGTAGCTGGCTCCTGCAGCTTCGAGGAGGCATGTATGCGGCAACCTGCTGGTTTAACGCCTTAAAATATAGCTTAGAGGGGTGCTGTACGGCATTAATGCGGTGCAGTGCGGTAAAATCGGCCACGGGGCTGGTTACGTGTAGATGGCGCAAAGCGAAAAGGCAAATGGAGTAGGTAAGCTACCAAGCTATCCCATCGATATTTCTTTTTGTAGCAGTGGAATAGGCGATATTCAGCTGAAGTTTAATTTAAAATAAAATTTAATGAAGCTACTAATTTCGTTAACGTCACTCCTTATCGACTCGCTATTTGCGTATGGTAAGGAGATTATTGGGTACTTTGCCAATGCAGGAGTACCTGAGCTGCTAACATCAAAGCCCTACCTGGCCGCTAAGGAAGCGTATGCCCGGATGGAGCAAGGCTTTAAGAAGGCTCGTAAGAATGCGTACACGCAGGAGCTCCAGGAGCTCGATGCCGAACGAGTCCAAGTGTTTAAGGCAATCCGGAAGCTGGTAACCGGCTACCTTCACTCCGACGAGGAGGAAGAAGTGGCGGCTGCTAAGCGGATCGATTCGCTCTTAGACCATTTTGGGGCTGATTTTCTGTGGCTGTCGTACGCCAAGAAAACGGCAAGCATCAGTAAGTTTTTGTCCGAGATCAAATCTGCAGAGTATGCGCCATCGGTGGCCGTTATGCGGATGGAATCGAAGGTGACAAAGCTGGATACGGTAGAAGGTAAGTTTGAGCGCTCCTACACGCTTAGCGTGGAGGACAAGGCGGCGCACGATGCGGTAGAGTCGGCTTCGGACTCGCGCAGGGAATTCGAGCAGGCCGTGCGCAAGCTGATGAGCTACCTGGAGGTGAAGATGATGGAGGATGAAAATCCGAAGCTCGAAGCCTTGGGCAGAAGCATCACCGCCTATAACACAAAGTTCGAGCAGAACGAGGCAAAGGGCGAAACAAACAAGGAGAGTAAACCCTAGCCTGATGCGCTGCTAAGCTGGCTGATTTTAATCGTAACACCCTTTAAAGAAACTCGAATAGCCGTCCTTTTGGGGCGGCTATTTTGTGTTTTATAATTAATTTTTAATAGAAAGGATTATTAAATTCCAAATTCGTCCATCTTTAAACCTTACTACATTTTCTTCTGTTTTCCAAATTGGGTTGAATCCTTTTTTTATGGCTGCTCTATGTAAGCATCCCATAAGAGAATTTGGATTTATTGGTAGATACTCTTCATTTAATGCCCAATAATATGGAGTGACAAATTCGCTAGATGCAGTATACTTAGAAGCTATAAAAGCATATTGTTCATGTTGTTTTACCTCCGTAAATGTGGTAAGGTCAATGTTTTTACTACTAGAATCCTTTATAAATGCTATTTCTTTACTCGATAATAGTTCTGCGATTTCATCGAAAGTAAAGTCATATTCTTTTCCTTCTATACATACAGGTATTATTGCAATTGACGAAGGATCAACATTAAAAAAAGATAAGTTTTCCGATAAGTATCCTCTTTCTTCGTTGGTTAATGATTCGTGCTGTAATAATTTAAGTTGCTCTTCTGCCCACTTTTTAAGTGTTTCATTCGTAGGTTTATTATTGTATCCTTCTCTAGTTGCCTTTTCTGGATACCTATCAATATACCCAACAATACTAGGATTGTTTTCTCTTCCAAACACAGTGCTAGAAAGCCCATCTACGGTAGGGAATGAAATAAACCAATCATGTCGATTTTGAATGGTTGAAATTGCAGCATAACCAAGTACCTTATCCTGTTCTTTTATAGGTCTTAAAAACTGAGTTATTTTATCTACAAAACTATTGTTCTCTTTACTCGCTTCTCTATAATCAATAAAAGATATGTCTTTAATCCATTTTACTTTATCAAAAGATTCAGATTCTATATTTTGATGAGCAAGTTCATATGGATTTGAATTCAATTGTGTAAAGACATCAACATCTAACCCAGTTGCTATTACAGAAATATAAACTTGAAACGGTATGCTAAATTGAGGATCATTATTTATTTGAATTTTGGATTTGATATAATGACCATTCTCAAAATACTCATTGTCGGGTTTTAGTTTGATTTTTATTTGAGTAGAGATTGATGAATTAAAGTCGTCTGTTGGCCCTTCTCTTCTAAGAGGACGCAATGAGAGACCATTTCTAAAGTGAAGTTGTATTGCATCTGACCTTCCTTTTTCCCAAGGTTTACTTGTAACAATAACTTCACTGGCAATCATAAAAACAGAGAAAAAGCCTATACCATATCTGCCTTTAGATTTAAATCCATTAGATATTAATCCAGGAAATTCTTTTGTTACTAATGAAGAATACCATAAGCTGGTTCCAAAGTCGAGTAAGGTTTCTGTAAGTACCCTTTCAGACATTCCAACACCATTATCCTCTACAATAATCCAAGTTTCTGAATCCTTTTCTTCAACTCGTATATTAATTTTACCCTCAAAACTAGGTTCAAGAAATCTTTTAGCGACAATAGCATCTCTACCATTTTGTATTAACTCTCTTAGTGGTATACTAAAAGGATCACCAGCGCTACCATATAGCTGTTCTCCTCCTAATTTCTTTATTAGGGTACTAATGTCGCTGATATTAATATTTGTAAGACTCGGTGTCCAATTTTTTGTTGGTATATAACGTAATAAGTCTTTAGGTGAATTAGATCCTGCAACTTTCTTGACTTTAAATCCGTTTTCTTTGAGTAAATTATTACAGGAAGAAATTTCTTTTGAAACAACAATGACTGCATCGTAAGCAACCCACCAAGCTGCTTCATCTTTTTCTTCAAATGGATTTGGTGTTATAAATAGCAGTGTTTTTCTGCTTGGGTCTGTATTGTCAATTGTAACTTGTGGTAAATTGCTTTGAGCACTCCAGTACTTGTACGAGTCATTATCTCTCTTTAGAAGGGCAAATAAGTAATCAGGAGTGCGCCCATTATCAAGGTGCGCAGCGTCAGCACACCTAAGTAAACACGCAATTTTTTGTGGATTAATAGACCATTCTTGTGGATAAGGATGAAATGGGGAAATTTGTGATGCTAATTTATACTCAACATCTTCAATGCTCCAATGATGGCTTGCTGCGATATCTGCAATGGTTCTACCGTATTGCTTACGAAGTCTTACGTCTTCTATTAAATAGAAACTTTCGCTGTTATCCCCTGTCCATTCTTGAGTGATAAGATCGATTGCTTTTGATGCATGTAAATTTCTTATTACAATGAAATCTATAGCGTCATAACAATCTTCTTCGTTTTTTATTTGAGGGTTATTGTACTTGTATATTGTTAATGCTTCTTTCCATTCTGATAGTTCTCGTATTCCATCTTTTCCTCCTTTATAAGCATCGTAGCATAGTGCTATATCGTGGAATAAAACAGCACATCCCCATATAAACCCTTCAAGAGGATTTTTTAGAAAATCTTTTCCTGCAATAATGTCTCCAACTCGCCATAGAGCATCTAAATGAGTTATATCATGAAGGGTTAAATTTGGAAAGTCTTTGTAAATCTTTTCAACAATACAGCTGACTTTGTCTCGTGTTTTTAAGAATTCATCTCTTAAGTGTGTTCTTAATTCTTCATTAGGTGCTCCATCATCACATTTGAGTGTGTCATACCATAAATCTGTCTTTTCAATAGTATCTAAATTCATAATATCTGTATAGTTAAATTTTAGTTGAACTGCAAAAGTAAATACTTATATCATTCAGTAAGTTTTTATAATTGATGGTGTTTGTTAAATAATAATTTTATAAAGAAATAGTAACTAAAAAATCCCCATAGCTAAGGCCACCTTTACGGCCTCTGTTGAGTTTTTCACGTTTAGCTTTTCGAGGATGTTCTGGCGGTGGCGGTTGACGGTGTTTAGGCTGATGCACATCTTCTGGGAGATTTCCTTGCTGAGCAGCCCCTGGCTTACGTGCTGCAGCACCTGGCGCTCGCGCTGGGTAAGCAGCTGCGGGCAGCCTTGGTACTGCTCTACGGCTAGGGCATCGCCCGTTTCGTTGTTTACGATGGCCGCACCAATTCCGTGCTGCGGCGCATGGCTACCGCCTGGACTGTAGAGGCAGAGCGCCAGCCACAGGCTGTTGTTGGGGGTGCTGCGCAGGTAAAGGGTTCGGTGCCTAACGTGCTGCCACTGGTGCTGGCTGTTGGATGCCCGTATTAGGCACGAGGTGCTGTACTTAAGGCGCTCGTGCGGCGGTAGGCTTTTAAGAAACTCGAAGAAGCGCAGCTCGAGCAGGTGGCGCTCAAAAAGGTCGTCGGGGTGTATCTGCTGGTAGATTTCATCCTCCCAAATGGAGTCGATAACCTTGGGCTCTAGGCCTACATCGTGCAGGCCAAAGAAGCGGCCAAACGAGCCTGCGCAGATGTAGCTTCTGTCGGCGGCAAGGTCCGACATAACGGCTACGCACTGCTCTACGGTGGCGTAGGCTTTTACCACCTGCAGGCATTGTGCTACCACCTGCTTTTCGTCGGTGCATTTCTCAAAAGTTTGATGGTTGAAGCACGCTTCGAGCTCTCTGATTACGTCCATGGATGGGCAAAATATGGTTATTTTTCAGCATTGCCCGGATGCCGGCAGCGCCTTTTCTTTGCCAAAGATAATCCGAAAAAAAAGAGGAGAGGTGTATGAAGAAGTTTTTACTGGCAGGTGCCGCGTGCATCTGGGGAGCAGCATTTAACAATTTGGACGCGCAAACGCTGGCTAAGATGAGCTGGTTTAACGAGCCGTCGAAGTGGGAGGTAAAGGATGCCGGTACCTTTGTGATGCAGGTGCCAAGTCAAACCGACTACTGGCGCATATCGCATTACGGCTTTACGGTAGACGATGCGCCCTTTTACTACGCCCTATATGGCGGCGAGTTCGAGGCCAAGGTTAAAATTACCGGCAGCTACAAAACCACCTTCGACCAAATGGGGCTGATGCTGCGCATCGACCATCAGAACTGGATAAAAGCGGGGGTGGAGTTCGTTAACGGAAAGCAAAACGTAAGCACCGTAGTTACCCATACCACCAGCGACTGGAGCGTGGTAGAGCTGGATAAGGCTCCCAAATCTATATGGATAAAGGCGGTACGCAGGCTCGATGCTGTAGAGGTTTCGTACTCGTACGACGATAAGCGCTATACGATGCTTCGCACCTGCTGGCTGCAGGATCGTTGTCCGGTTATGGTTGGGCTAATGGGGGCGTCGCCCGATGGCGAAGGCTTTGAGGCAACCTTCGAGGGATTTGAGGTGAAGCCGCTACCCGATGCCCGTAGGCTGGAGTGGGCCCAAAGGCAGAAGCCATAATCCTTTACAGGCTTTCGATATACGATAATAGCCGTCCTTTGGGGCGGCTATTTTGTTTTTTGCCTATCGCGGTATTTTATACTTGCTGCTTTTGATCCATTACGGCAACTATGGCGTACGAAATCCACAAAACAGACTCTATTGCAATGGCTACAAGGATAGAACTGTTTACGCTGCCTTTAAGCAGCTCGTAGGTTCCCATACAGGCCAGCCCCAGCATCGTAGCCCCAACCGATAGGCAAACAGCCTGACGAACTTTTGAGGAGGGGAGATTTCGGAGCGTAAGCATCAAAATGGCTATTCCCAGCATAAACATCGATGTTCTGCGGGCTAACACCAGCGTTGTGGCAGACGGCTCTAAGCCTAAGTCAAGGACAAAGGAGTCGGAGAAGAAGAATAGCTGGGTAAAGAGGTAGACAAATAGGGCGGATGTCGCAATGCTTACTACTTTGTAGAATGATTTCATGGTAGAAGGTTTAGTAAATGTAATTAGAGGTACTAAATGTTGATGCCGAAGATAGTATTAATCTCCGTTAGGCTGTAGGGGGAGGTGCTTGAAATGTAAACGGATTATTAGCATAATGGATATACCCTACCAATAGATGTCGTTGACTTAATGAAAAACATTCGCTTGGAGAGTCATTAAGTGCTTGCAGCGGTAGCAAAATTGGAATCCAACCGATTCTAAAAAGTGCATAGGAGTAAAATATTTCAATTTTTTTATGCTGAATATTAATGGTTAAGCCCGAATTTTGATTCCTCCATACTATACAATTGAACTTTTTTTTGTAGCATTGTTTACATACTGCACCTATTGAATAGGTCTTAGAATAGAAAAACATTGTAGTATTTCTACATAAGAAACAATAAAAAAACTCAAAAGAATGAAACGCAAAGCATCAGCCAAATGGAATGGTAATGGATTAGAAGGAAAAGGAGTATTAACCTCTACAAGTGGAGTCTTAAATAGCACCCCTTACAGCTTCGCAGCACGCTTTAAAGATGAAGATGGTAAATCTGGGACTAACCCTGAGGAGCTAGTTGCTGCAGCACATGCTGGCTGTTTTACTATGGCTTTAAGCTTTCAAATTGCAGGTGCCGGATTTACTGCTGATGAGCTTGTAACCGATGCGGCGGTTAACTTCGATCAGGGTGAAGGCGGCTTTAGCATAACAGGAATTACGCTAAAGGTTACCGGAAAGGTTTCGGGCATGAGCGAGGAAAAATTCATAGAACTGGCAAACGTAGCCAAAGCAGGTTGCCCCATTTCGAAGGCATTAAGCGCAGTGCCAATTACCCTTGAGGCTAAATTTGTAAAGTAAGTTAGGGTTAGATAATTAAAAAGGCGTAGGCATTGCCTACGCTTTTTTTATGGTATGAGCTTCTGAAAAATAGCAGCCGTTATCCCGAACCCTAAAGAAATGCTATTAACTTACGAATAGATTTACTTTTTATTAGAACGTTAGGTAATTGTTGGCATGTAAGAGGTAAATATTTCAGTAGTAAGGAGAGTTATATGTTTAAGTTAAAGGTATTGCCCTAAAGGGTACGATGGTGTAGTACGAATTTTAAAAGCTGCTTGAGAATACGCTTTTAACCCATAAAAAGTTATATTTAACGGTTACTTCTCACTTAAAATGTAGCAACAATGATGAAGCAGAGGATAGCAAAAGTAGCCCAAGCGCTTACAAATGCCGTGAAGGCTAATCCGATGGAGTGTATATTGGCCTTAGTGGCTGTTGGTATTGGGATGGTCAACATTTACACCTCGAAGTACGGCGACTACCGCCTGTTTTACTACCCTATACTCTTTTTGTTGGCCAACATAGCTAGCAAGCTAACGGCTGGTAGCCCCAAGCGCTGGGCCTACTACGTAGCTTCGCTGCTGCTGCTGGCCATCCTCATATTTTTTGATGTTAAGCCTAGCGATAGCTACTACGTGGTGGCGTTGGGCTGTGTTGCGCTGGCGTACCTTTCGTTTCCAACCTATACGGATAACGAGCGCTTTGCCGAGAACGTGCTTAACAATGTTGTGGCGCTACTATTTGCAGGTATCGTATCAGGGCTCGTATTTCTGCTTGCTGTTTCGATAGAGCTTAGCTTAAGCTACCTGTTCGATCTACAAAGTAGCGGAACGAGTATAGAGTATATCGCCTTATTTGTTTGGGCAGGCTTCTTCCCTATACTATTTTTGGCCTTTAACGACAATAGCTTAAGGTTGAAGCTTAAAAATAACCTTACCGAAATTCTTTTCAACTATATTCTTACGCCTGCTATCATCATCTACATGCTCATTTTCTATGCCTACTTTGTTAAGGTGGCCATTCAGTGGGAACTTCCCAAAGGCAATGTAGCTTATATGGTGTTTGGTTTTGGTATTGCGGCCTACCTGCTTAAGATGGTTTCGTACCTGTTGGCTAAGGAGTATTTCGTTAAGCTGTACCGTAACTTGCCGCTATTTGTGCTGCCTGCTTTGGTGCTTTTCTGGATCGGAACCATCTACCGCGTAAACGAGTATGGCTTTACCGACGATCGCATCTACCTGCTGCTTGGTGGGGTGTTTTTAACGGTTTCATCGTTGGTGCTTATCAGCAATAAGCTGGGACGATACCTGTACCTATCGTTGGGCATCGTAGTGCTGCTATCGGCGTTTACCTACATACCTTTTATGTCGGCCAAGACGTTGGGGATAAAATCGCAGCAGCATCGATTAGAGACCGCCCTACGTACGCTCGGTTACGCTAAGCTGGATAGCACTGTTAGGTTTAAGCCGTTAGCCAGTACGCCCGAAAACAGAAAGCTGGTTAGTACCATTGTTTCCTCTTTTGATTACATCTACTTCCAGGCTGATGCCGAGTATATGAAAAAGAATCTTGGCGTGGTGGATTCGTACCAGCTAAAGGCTGTTCTTACGGAACAAAATTTTGCCATGGCTACGAAGTTTGCGGATAAAAGCAATCGGGTACGAGGTTTGGAGAATTTGAAATCTGAATTTAACGTGGAGGGTTATAAAACATTCGTACAGCTGGAGGCTTACTCTAAAAATGGGAATTACTACAAATCGGAGGGGGCGAACCTAGATATCTACCGTGATAGTAAGAAAATCTTTAGCGCAAATAAGGATTCGCTCCTTAAAGTTCAGCTTGCAAAAGCGGGGGGTGGCCTAAGGGAAGTTCTGGAGAACGATGAAAAGCTGCTAACAGAAAAGCAGCAGCTCCTTTTCCAAATAGATATTCCGGGTGGTGTTGCTTTGGTTAGCAGCTACTACGTTAGGGAGCAGCCCTATAAGGTGGAAAATATTTACCTATATGGGATGTTGGTTAAGTAGATACCGATTAGCGATAAAGATAAAAGTATAGCCGTCCATTTGGGCGGCTATACTTTTTTTATGTCTCTAAGAGCTACTTGTTGGCAATTTCCCAAACGCTAAGAAAACCAAGGCGTATAATATCGGTCATCTTAGTAAGGTTGCATTTGCTAGCCTCATCCGAAGGTTTGTGGTAGTCGGGGTGACGTCCTGTTTCGAAGCTGAGTACCGGAATGTTTTTTTCAGCAAAACTGTCGGAGTCGGTTCCGATAGATGGCTTAGAGTCTGTTTCGTATTCAACCTGAAGGTTTAAGCCATGCTGGTTTATAAATCGCTCTGTGTTGCTTTTTAAATACTCCATCGGAGCAGTATAAGTTACTTTGCAGTAGGTTCCTTTGGCATCTTTTGCCGGATTACGCGAGATCATATCGAAGTTTACGTTGGCAATAATCTTATTGAATAGAGGATTCTTTAAGAAGTGTCGAGATCCAAACATTCCCTCTTCTTCGGCATCCCAAGCGGCAAATACAATGGTGTGCTTTGGCTTTATACCCGTTGCACGGCAGGCTTTGGCTATTTCTAGTAGGGCAGCAACCCCCGAAGCGTTATCGTCGGCGCCATTATAGATAATCCCTTTATATTTTCCAATATGGTCGTAGTGAGCGCCAACTACGACTACTTGGTTGGTATCTTCTCCCTTAATTACTCCTAGAATGTTCTTGCAACCAATAAGCTGCCAGCAGGCTTTTGTGGCTAAGTTAACCTGCTGCTCTTTAATCTCGAAGGAAGCTGGTTTAAGGCTGTTTTTTACGCTGTTTTCGAAATGTAGAATGCTAAAATTGCTAGCTGCTAGTAATGCGTTGGCTACTCTTTGGCTGATAGTAAAACCTGCCAGAGCTTTTTCCATCGTGTCTTTAAGAGGAATAATCATTTTTAGAAAGTTAACCTCGTTTTCAGGGTTGGTGTCGCTCTCGTAGGGGCCTAGGTTATACCTAAAAATGTTACTAGCCTGGTAGATTAATGATTCGTTCAACGTATTTACTTCGAGACAACCCACAGCGCCATGCTCTAAAGCATATCGGTTCTTATCGAATTCAAAGTTCATATACTGATACGGATTGCTTCTTTCTACCTTAAACTTCTTATAGCCAATGGATGTTGTGTCGTTATGTCCTGGATATCCTCTAAGGCGAAGTACAACCTTCCCTTTTACATCAATTCCCTTATAATCGTCGTAGCCATTCTTTGTATCGGTTAGTCCGTACCCTACAAAAACGATGGGGGCGGTTATCGACATGGAGCGAAAAGGATGGCCTATAAAATCGCTGGTTGTAAAATCGGTATTGAATTTGAAGTTTTCCACAATACTAGCAGCCCCCTGTTTGCCTGTAATTACTAGCGTTTGCTCGTTGGATTTATCTAGCAGCAGTAGCCCAAAATTCTGGAAGTAGCGGTTTTTGGGATATTGCATATTTTCGATTGCAGCAAAAGGGTCGTAAAGTTTTTCTATAGGCTGTAAACCATACAGCTGAAACATGCTGGATAAGTAGTCAGCCGCATTGGCGTGCCCTTTGGATGATATTTCTCGTCCCTCCATCCAATCCGACGAAAGGTAGGTTAGGATAGCCTGAGAGCCGTCTTTACTAATTACGTTTAATCCCTTTTCTTCGGGGGATATCTGCCCGTACCCTTCTGTACATAGCAGAGTAGCTATGGTAGTCAATAATTTTGTGAACTTTGATAATTTCATGCTATATGTTTTAAAGAGGATTAAGACCTCTTGGTTTTGCTGCATATTTAGTAATCAAAATCTTTGGTTGGTGGATGTAATACTTGAATATGCTGATTGCTACTATTGGCATTAATTAGAGTTAGCCAACTCCCAAACGAGGTAGTAGGTAAAGGTGGCAATCCGTTCTAATCTTTTAAAGTTAATCTTATCAACTTCATCAGTTGGTTTATGGTAGTCGGGGTGCATGCCTGTTGTAATGGCAATAGCAGGGATTCCTTTTTGGACAAAGGGTGCATGATCCGAACCATTTTTCCAAAGCTCTCGGTCGTGGTCGTTCAGATCTACTGATAAATCTATTTTGGCCATTTTTGCGGCTTTTTTAATATGTTTTTGCTGAGTTAAGGAGTCGCCAAGGGGAATAGTATAGGCGTACATGTCCCATTCTGTATGCTCAGAATCGGTTCTTCCTACCATATCAAGGTTTACATTTGCCTTTATTTTATCGAGAGGTGCAATTGGATTTTCTAGCATTGCTTTAGAGCCAAGTAGCCCCGCTTCTTCTCCTGTAAATGCTGTAAAAATGATGGTTCGCTGCGGTTGAAAGCCTTGCTTTTTGGCCTCTGCAAAAAGCCTTGCCACTTCCATTATGGCTGATGTTCCAGAACCATTATCGTCGGCACCGTTGCAAATGGAATCGGCTTTAGCCTCTTCTTTCTTTTTTTTACTTTGAATGCCAATATGGTCGAAGTGCGCGCTGATAAATATTACCTCATCCTTTTTAGTAGTACCCTCCATCTTCGCAACTACGTTTGATACCTTTCTGAAGCGAATCATGTCAGAATGGGCAGTTCCGTCAACTACAAATTCTTTTCCTACCTCGGTGGTGTTGTAAGCGTTGCTAATGGTTAAAGTAGTGTCGCTGAAAAGGTGTTTTAGCACCTGTTCGTTGGATATAAACAGAGTTACGTTCGGATTTTTTCTAACAAACGAAAGTGCTTTTGCGTAGCAAATATTCTGATTCAGAGAAATTGCCTCTTTATACCAGCCAAGTAGTAGCGTATCGCTTTCTTTTCTGCGAAGTGCTGCTCTAGAGAAAAGAAGGCTTAAGCGTTCTTTATTATAGGCCTTGTATTGCTCCTTGTTTAGGATTAGCATAAAGCGTTGAATGGAGGGATGCTCCTTGATGCTTCTGGATGTTTGGGCAATTGCACTGTCGAGAGACGTGCTGACAACTACTTTTACACCATTCGATTTAATGCTATCTACGCTACCTAAGTAAGGGGTGAAACTTAGATTGGTAATATTTTTGGTTGATACGATATGCATTTCGGTATAGGGCGAAATTTCTAGGTTGCTTTCTTTTATTCGAATTTTATATCCGGTGGGGAAGCTGGAACTTATTAAGTCGAAAGAGTTGTAGTAAGGCGTGTTTTTATCGTTAGATGCTCCGCTGAGTTCAAGTTGCATGAAGTGTTTTGCAATGAAGTTGGCTGCAACTTGCTGCTCTTGACTTCCTGTTGCACGTCCCTTTAGGCTGTCGGCTGCAAGAAATGTTAGCGTTTTACGAAGGCTGTCCGCTGACGCTTTTTGTTTCAGTACATCAATCTGAGCTTGTGCCGAAAAGCAGCTTAAGCAGCAGAGTGTTGCAATAATTCTTTTTGTCATATAGCGTATTTATTGGGTTAGATTTTAGGCCTAGAATAGCTAGTAAGTAGGTATCTTCTGAAATCTAGAGATGCTATATTTAGAATTGCTTATTTAATAGTTATCCTAGGGAATAATCAAAGTAAGTTAAAATTAAGGCATAATGCAAGGTTGGAAGATGATTTGCACCAATAAAACGAGCTGTTTTTTGAAGGTTTCACTAAAAAAGTTCAAATAAAACTTGCTCCTTACTTATTAGTAAGTATATTTGAATCGTTATGAAATAAGAAATATGTCTGTAACAAGAGAAAAAATATTGGAGTTAGGCGAAAATCTTATCCGTACTAAGGGGTATAACGCCTTTAGTTATCAGGATATTTCGTCTGAGTTGGGCATAAAAAATGCAGCCGTTCACTACTACTTTCCATCCAAAGAGAATTTGGGCACCAGCATTGTAAAAACCAATATTCAGAGGTTCGAGGAGATGGTAGATAACATGCATAGCCGTAAGTTTGACGAGTGGCAGCAGCTTGATTCTTTTATTAAGATTTATGTAAAAAGCTACCGCGAGCAAAAAAAGTGCCTAGTCGGCTCGCTAAGTCCTGACTATAGTACGCTAAGCGATACTACGAAGCAGGAGTTAAAGCGTATGATTGATATTATTTTAAAGTGGCTTACCGAACTTTTAGATAGCGGAAGGGCCAAGAATATGTTCAACTACAATGACGACCCGACAAGCAAGGCGTTGACTATCTTTTCGAGTTTGGTGGCCAGCTTGCAGCTGTCGGGTATCGTTGAAAAGGTTGATTATAAAAGTTTTTGTCAGTCAATACTTGATGACCTAAAACCATAATATAATTGCGTCAGGGGCCTACAGATAGTGGGTAAACGGGCGTTTTCATTTGAAACAAAAACAAGCAAATATGAGAAGAGCCGTAATTACAGGATTAGGAGCAGTTACTCCGTTAGGTAATTGTGTTGGTGAATTTTGGAAAAATTTGGTTGGTGGGAAAAGTGGTGCTGCCCCAATTACTAAATTCGACGCATCGCATCATAAAACAAAGTTTGCCTGTGAGGTTAAGAATTTTGATCCTTTGCAATATTTTGAAAAAGGGGAGGTGCGAAAAACTGACCTATATACTCAATATGCCATTGCTGCTGCTGATGAATGCATTAAAGATTCGGGGTTGAATCTTAACGAGTGCGATTTAAATAGAGTTGGGGTTATCCTAGCAACAGGAATAGGTGGCATTCAAACATTTGAGGATGAAGTGCTAAACTACGGTGAAAGTAAGGAGAATCCACGATTTAATCCATTCTTTATCACCAAGATGATATCCAATATTGCCGCAGGTCAAATATCAATTCGCTATGGGCTACACGGTATTAGCTATGCAGTCTCATCGGCCTGCGCCGCATCTAACAATGCCATAGGAACAGCTCTAGACCTTATACGAATGGGAAGGGCAAATATTATCATTGCAGGAGGTTCTGAGGCTTCCATAACACCATCTGCAATTGGCGGTTTTAATTCGATGAAGGCGTTGTCTACTTCGAATGATGTACCAAAAGCCGCTTCGCGCCCATTTGATGCCTCGCGTGATGGTTTTGTTGCAGGAGAGGGTTCTGGCGTGCTGATGATTGAGGAGCTGGAGCATGCGCTAAAAAGGGGAGCCAAAATCTACTGCGAGCTGGTAGGATACGGAGCCGCTTCTGATGCTTACCATGTGGCTGCAACTCATCCGGAAGGATTAGGAGCAATATTGGCAATGGAGGGAGCGTTGGCTGATGCTGGTTTGACTCCAAGTGATGTAACCTACATTAATGCGCATGCAACGTCGACGCCTGTCGGTGATATTAGCGAATGTAAGGCGATAGAACAGGTATTTAAGGAATCCTTAGATAAAATAAATGTTAGCGCCACAAAATCGATGACTGGCCATTTACTAGGTGCTGCAGGAGCTATAGAAGCTATAGCCTGTATTAAATCAATTGCGGATGGAGTAATACCTCCAACGATAAACTTGAATGAGGTTGATCCAGCCATCAGCTCGAAGTTAAACTTTACGCCACTTCAATCGTGCGAGCGAGAAGTATTGGTAGCGCTCAATAATACATTTGGATTTGGAGGCCATACGTCTACAACTGTATTTAAAAAGTATAAAGGATAGGCTGTGGTGGCTTATTTTTAAATAAACTTAACGACAGAACGAAAGAGAGACTCTTTTGATTTTATAAAGAACATGGACACAATCGTTGCGTCCATGTTTTTTATATGAAAGTATTTGGAGGTGGTGGATACTGCTGCTTTTCATTAATTATTAAGTGTTTCATTCGTATTTAAATGTGTGATTTTTGTCGATTTATTTAACTTCTTTTCAGCAATCTCATGAGCCAATCAAGGCTAATTGTACTGGCTAAAACTCTATTTTTACTATATTTGCGACTTCCGATTAATAAAAGATAATTTAAAAGTTTTATGGAAATCCCAGCAAAGTACAATCCGTCTGAAACAGAGGATAAATGGTATAAGTACTGGATGGATAAGGGCTTCTTCCGTTCAGTTCCTGATGAAAGAGAGCCTTATACAGTGGTCATCCCTCCCCCAAACGTAACAGGAGTGTTACATATGGGACATATGCTTAACAATACCATTCAGGATGTACTGGTCCGTCGTGCCCGTATGATGGGTAAGAATGCGTGCTGGGTACCAGGAACCGACCATGCATCTATTGCTACCGAGGCAAAGGTGGTGGCAAAACTTCGTGCAGAGGGCATCGAGAAGTCGAGCCTTACCCGCGAAGCGTTTTTAGAGCATGCATGGGAATGGAAAGAAAAGCATGGTGGTATTATTCTAGAGCAGCTTAAGAAGCTGGGCGCTTCGTGCGACTGGGATCGTACCCGTTTCACCATGGACCCAAAGCTTTCGGAAAGCGTTCTAAAGGTATTCGTAGACCTATATAATAAGGGGCTTATTTACCGCGGCGTTCGCATGGTAAACTGGGATCCTTCGGCACAAACAGCACTATCTGACGAGGAGGTAATCTACAAGGAGGTTCAAAGCAAGCTATACTACCTACGCTATTTTATAGAAGGGGATGATAGCTATATTGTAGTTGCAACAACTCGTCCAGAAACAATTTTGGGGGATACTGCCGTGTGCGTTAACCCTAATGATCCTCGTTTTTCCCATTTAAAAGGGAAAAAGGTGATTGTTCCGCTGGTAAACCGTGCAATTCCAATTATTGAAGATGAGTACGTCGATATCGAATTTGGTACAGGTGCGCTTAAGGTTACGCCTGCTCACGATGTAAACGACTACATGCTTGGTGAAAAGTTTAACTTAGAGGTTATTGATATCTTTAACGACAACGGAACCATCAACGAAAAGGGCGTACTTTATGTTGGGCAAGATCGTTTTGACGTTCGTAAGCAGATTGCTACAGATCTAGAGGCTGCAGGCCTTATGGAAAAGGTGGAAGACTATACCAACAAGGTAGGGTACTCCGAGCGTACTGATGCGGTTATCGAACCTAAGCTTTCGATGCAGTGGTTTCTAAAGATGGAACAGCTCGCTAAGCCTGCACTTGATGCCGTTATGAATGATGAAATTGTTCTTCACCCTGCGAAGTTCAAGAATACTTATCGCCACTGGATGGAGAATGTGAAGGATTGGTGTGTGTCGCGTCAGCTTTGGTGGGGGCATCGTATCCCTGCTTACTACCTTCCTCAAGGTGGATATGTGGTTGCCGAAACAGAAGCAGAAGTGCTTGAATTGGCAAAGGCTAAGAGTGGAAATGCCAACCTTACCATGGCAGATCTTCGTCAGGATGAGGATGTGCTTGACACTTGGTTCTCTTCATGGCTATGGCCAATTTCCGTTTTTGATGGATTGACCGATCCTGAGAATGCTGATATAAAATACTACTATCCAACCAATGATCTTGTAACTGCACCCGAAATCCTATTCTTCTGGGTAGCCCGTATGATTATTGCAGGATACGAGTGGGAGGGTAAGATGCCGTTCAAAAACGTTTATCTAACAGGTATCGTTCGCGATAAGTTAGGCCGTAAGATGTCGAAGTCGTTGGGTAACTCGCCCGATCCGCTCGATCTTATTGCGAAATATGGAGCCGATGGCGTTCGCCTTGGAATGCTGCTTTCGTCGCCAGCGGGTAACGACCTGCCATACGACGATTCGATGCCAGAGCAAGGACGTAACTTCGGAAACAAGATATGGAATGCGTTCCGCCTTGTTCAAGGATGGAATGTTGACGCCAACATCGCTCAGCCAGAATCTGCAAAAGTTACAGTTGAGTGGTTTAATAGCTTACTAAGTAGAAGCATTAAGGAAATTGATGAGCAGTTCGCCAACTTCCGCATTTCGGAAGCTTTAATGCAGGTGTACAAGTTATTCTGGGACGAGTTTTCGGCTTGGTACCTAGAGCTGGTTAAACCTGCTTACGGTTCGCCAATTGATGCCAAGACCTACAAGGCTACACTTGAGATCTTTGATAAGATGCTTAAACTGCTTCATCCGTTTATGCCATTCATCACCGAGGAGATTTGGCACTATTTCACAGAGCGTAAGGATGGCGAAAGCATCATGATGGCACAGATGCCTACAGCTGGTGAGTACAACGAGCAGCTAATTGCCGATGTTGAGTTTGCCAAGGAGGTAATTGCTAACCTTCGTACAATCCGTAAAGATAAGAATATCCCACAAAAGGATAGCCTTGAGCTGTTTTACAATGGAGAGATGAACCCTGCTGTAATCAGCCTAATTGTTAAGTTGGGCAACCTAACGGAGGTAAAGGTTACGGATGTTAAGGTTGATGGAGCATCTTCGTTCCTTGTAAAAACCACTGAGTTTTTTGTGCCGCTAGGCGATAAACTTGACGTGGAAGAGGAGTTAAAGAAGCTTTCAGCAGAACTTGAGTATACCAAAGGTTTCCTTAATTCGGTTATGAAGAAGCTATCAAACGAGAAGTTTGTAAATAGTGCTCCAGAAGCAGTCGTTAATGGCGAACGTAAGAAGCAGGCCGATGCCGAAGCAAAAATTGTCGCACTCGAAGCTCAAATTGCACAGTTGAAGTAGTTTAACTTAGCTTACATAATTAAAGTCCGGAGAGCTTTCTCTGGACTTTTTTGTTTTATTGTTGATGGAATAATAAAATCTAAAAATTTTATACTTTTTTTAATTTTAGGAGAATAATGAGACGGTAATGCTATTACATTTGCCACGTTTTTTGCCTTTGATTTGAGGCATTTGAATTTGTAATCAAAAGTTGAATTTAAAGCACACAAACACAAAAAAACTTTTATTTTTTACATTGAAAAGCATATATGGGCTCACACGGCAATCATGGTCTTAAGCTTTCGCTTTCGGGGTTAATTATTACGCTAGGTATTGTTTATGGCGATATCGGAACATCGCCATTGTACACTTTTAAAGCCATCACCAGTGGGTTAAGTGTACTAAAACCAGAGTATATTTATGGCGCTGTTTCGTTGGTTATCTGGACATTAACCATACTAACAACCATAAAGTACGTTACTTTTACATTAAAAGCAGACAATAAGGGGGAAGGAGGTATTTTTTCTTTATTTGCACTAATTCGTCGCAGAGCTCCTAAAGCTTATCTTTTAGCATTGATAGGAGGTAGTGCGCTACTTGCAGATGGTATAATAACTCCGGCTATTACTGTTACTACATCTGTTGAAGGGCTTTCTGTCGTAAATCCAGATCTTCCCGTAATTCCAATTGTGATTGGAATTATTACCAGCTTATTTATGCTTCAGCAGTTTGGAACTAAATTTCTTGGACGATCTTTTGGACCAATCATGTTTGGTTGGTTTATGATGCTGGCCATTTTAGGCTTAACGCAGGTCGTTCATCATCCGGCTATTTTAAAGTCGTTGAATCCTTACTACGGCTACGTGCTACTTCGTGATTATCCTGGAGCCATAATTTTGATGGGAGCTGTATTTTTAGCAACTACAGGGGCGGAGGCATTGTACTCAGATTTGGGGCACGTAGGAGCAAAGAATATCCGATATTCTTGGATTTTTGTTAAAATTACGCTGATCTTAAACTACATGGGACAAGGTGCTTGGGTTCTTGAGCATCCTGAAAAATTTAACAAGGTATCTAGTATTTTCTACTCGTTGATGCCCAGCTGGTTTATTATTCCTGGTATCATAATCTCTACCTCAGCAGCGGTTATCGCAAGTCAGGCCTTAATTAGCGGATCTTTTACGCTTATTAGCGAGGCAATATCATTACGTTTTTGGCCTCGTCAAAAGCTGCGCTATCCTTCAGATGTTAAAGGGCAGGTTTACGTTCCTTCTATTAACTGGATGCTATGGGCTTTTTGTCTTTTTGTGGTACTTTATTTTAGGAGTTCCAGCAATATGGAGGCAGCGTATGGCTTGGCTATTACCATTACAATGCTTTCAACTACGCTTTTGATGTCGATGTGGCTTCGATATAAGAAGGTAAATCCCATTTTCATATGGACTTTCCTTGCTGTATTTCTTACGATTGAGGGAACGTTCTTCATTGCTAATGTCACCAAATTTATGCATGGAGGTTGGTTTTCCGTATTGATGGCCTTAGTTTTTATTACCATAATGTATGTTTGGTATAATGGGCGTAAGATCAAGAATAGCTTCTTGCAATTCATCAAGCTTAAGCCATACATCCCGATGCTTCATGATATATCGTTGGATAAAAGTATTCCGAAGCATGCTACTCACTTGGTTTACATTACTCGTGCAAACAATGTGGATGAAATAGAGTCTAAGATTATCTACTCCATCATAAACAAGCAGCCTAAAAGGGCCGATGTATACTGGTTTCTACATGTAGATGTTCTTGATGAGCCGAATGTCTTTGAATATAAGGTTAATACATTCGATACAGGCAAGATATACAAAATTGATTTGCGGTTAGGTTTTAAGGTTGAACCAAAGATTGGGGTTTACTTTAGGCAGGTAATTGAGGATATGGTAAAAAATAACGAAGTTGATATTTTGAGCCGCTATCAATCGTTGAGAAGCCACAATATCATGGGAGATTTTAAGTATATCTTTATTGATCGAATTGTAAATAACGTACATGAGTTTAATAACCACCAGAAATTTGTGATGCAGGTTTACAACCTAATTAGAAAGATTAGCATCCCAGATTGGAAGGCGTTAGGTTTAGATACTAGTAATGTGTATGTTGATAGAATTCCTCTTAACATAGAGCATCGACCCAATAGAATTATGCGGCGATGTGGGCAAGATTTTACAGGAGATGGAGGTGGAAAACCAGAGTGTACCTGCAAGTAGTATTAGATTAAAATAAAAATTCCCCCAGCGTTGAAGTTCTAACGTTGGGGGAATTTTATTTTAGCCATTTTGTTTAAGGTGATGAACTTTAATAGTTTTTTTTAAACTAAACCCCTGCATATTCGTTTTATAAGGGAAGTTATGTGGAAGATTTAAAGAGAAGCTGAAATGCAGTCTTTCAGTTTAAATGGTTTCTACTTTAACTATTCGGAAAGTGATTAGTTTAATGGGATGTTTTAGGGTATTTATTGGGGCGGGAATTTCCCGCCCTTTTGCAATAAAGGCCTGTATTTACAGGCCTTTACAGTTGGAACGTGTTAGATTTCCATATTCATTGCTTTTCGCACTTCTGCTAGCGTTTGGCTGGCAACTTCGCGAGCTTGGCTTATTCCGTGGCGTAGCACAGCACGGATGTACTCGGGATCTGCTTCCAGCTGTTTACGCTTTTCACGATGAGGCCGTAAAAAGTCGTTTATACTTTCTGTAAGCATTTTTTTTAGCATGCCGCCACCACCTTCTCCTATTTTTTCGGCAAGTATTTCGGGTGTTTCTCCTGTCGATAACGAAAGGAGCATCAGAAGATTTGCCACTTCAGGTCTGCGTTCTGGTTCGTAGGTAATTAAGCGCTCAGCATCGGTTTTTGCCCTTTTGATTAGCTGTGCTGTTTCATCTTCTGTAGAAGATAGCATAATGGCGTTATTGCGGCTCTTGCTCATCTTTTGTGAACCATCAAGGCCCAAAATCATAGGGGCATTACTTAGAAGTGGTTGTGGTTCAGGGAAAATAGTTTCGCCACCAGCAAAACGATCGTTAAAACGTCGGGCAATGGTGCGAGTCAATTCAAGATGAGGTAGTTGGTCTTTGCCTACAGGCACAACATTTCCTTTACAAAAAAGGATATCAGCAGCCTGATGTACTGGGTACGTGTACATTCCTGCATTAATACTTTTTTGACCAGACGCTTGGATTTCTTCCTTTACGGTAGGATTTCTATTTAGCTCTGCATTAGAAACAAGCGTAAGGAAGGGGAGTAGAAGCTGATTCAGCTCCGGAACATGGCTATGTGGAAAAATGACTGTACGGCCATTTTCAGGGTCTAATCCAGCAGCGAGGTAATCTATCGTCAGCTGCTTAACATTATCGGATATTTGTTCGAATGTATTTCTATCAGTTAGGACTTGATAGTCAGCAATAACTATAAAAGTTGGAACTCCTAACTTTTGCAACCTAACGCGATTTTGTAGCGAGCCAAAAAGATGACCTATATGTAGTTTCCCTGTTGGACGATCTCCTGTTAGAACTCTATATTTTAATGGATTGGCAATGATATCCTGCTCCAATTTAAGGCTTCTGGCTACAGCCGCCTCATAAGTTCCGCCGTATTCCAAATTCTCGTTGTTCTCCATTGTAGCTATTTCGTTTTATATATTCATCAAATTAGTGGAACAAATTTAGCAAAAACTGAGTGGCTTTTTGCTAGTTTTTGCGATAAATGGCTTTATCGTTAGCCTTTTAGTGATGAAACAAACTCTTTGATGCTGTTTTCTATATTAGAACTTTTTCTTAAGATTCGAATAAAGGCACTTCCTATAATTGCTCCATTACAGAAGGATGTTGCTTCCTCGAAGGTTTGTTTGTTGTGAACACCAAATCCTACCATAAGTGGATTTTTTAGGTTCATTTCAGACACTTTTTTAAAGTAGCTGATTTGTGATTCTGATATACCGTTGGTGCCTCCCGTTGTGGCCGTTGTACTTACCATGTAGATAAAACCGCTTGTCATTTTGTCAATCTTCCGAATGCGATCTTCGGGTGTCTCAGAAGTTATGAGCATATTGAACGTGAGGTTGTTTTTGTTTACAATCTTATCGTATTTCATTGCTTCATATTCATAGCAAGGAAGATCTGGAATAATAAGTCCGTCTACACCAACGTTGGATGCGTATTGGCAGAATTTTTCGAATCCAAAAACATTTACAGGATTGAAGTAGCTCATAAGCACTACTGGTATAGATACTCGTTGGCGTAATTCGCTGAGCTGTTCGAAAAGCACTTTTATTCTCATTCCATTTTGTAAGGCGATGGCCGACGATTCTTGAATTGTAGGTCCGTCAGCAATTGGATCGGAGTAGGGAATACCTAACTCAACCATATCAACTCCATTACATTCGAGCTCTTCTATTACAGAAATGGTATCATTTAAGCTAGGAAAACCAGCTGTAACGTAGACAGAAAGTATTTTTTTTGATTTTGAAGCGAAAAGTGCTTTTATTCTGCTCATTGCTTATTCCTTTACATGTTATTCATAACTTCAATGTAGGTAGCCATGTCCTTATCGCCGCGGCCCGATAGGTTGACAACAACAATGTCGGTCGGTTTCATCTTTAATTTAGGTAGAAGGGCTAGCGCATGGGAAGACTCTAATGCAGGAATAATACCCTCTTCGCGGGTTAACTCAAAGGCTGCTTTAATAGCCTCTTCATCATTTATCGGAAGATAAACTCCTCTTCGGGTGCTATGTAAATGAGCATGAAGAGGACCAACTCCAGGGTAATCTAATCCAGCCGAAATTGAATGTGCATCACAGACTTGGCCATCTTCGGTTTGCATTAGGATTGTTTTAAATCCATGAATAATACCATCCGTTCCAATGGTCAACGTTGCTGCTGTTTTTCCAGAATCAGGGCCGCATCCGCCTGCTTCTGCACCATAAAGAGCTACACGTTGGTCATCAATAAAATGGTAAAATGCGCCAGCCGCATTACTACCTCCCCCTACGCAGGCTAGAATAGCGTCTGGATGGGAGCGACCTTCCAAATTCAGAAGTTGTTTCGCAATTTCTTCGCTTATTATAGACTGAAACTTTGCAACCATATCAGGGTAGGGATGCGGCCCAACTACCGACCCTAGCAAGTAATGGGTATTTTCGTTGTTTGACATCCAGTATCGAATAGCTTCGTTGCAAGCATCATTCAACGTTTTTGTTCCAGTTGTTGCGGGAATGACTTCTGCACCTAACATTTTCATGCGCATTACATTTGGCTGCTGACGCTGCATGTCTAATTCGCCCATGATGACAGTACACTCCAGCCCCAATAGAGCTGCGGCAGTTGCTGATGCAACGCCGTGCTGGCCTGCCCCTGTTTCTGCTATTATTTTTTTCTTACCTAACCGCTTGGCCAATAGTGCTTGACCTATTACGTTGTTTAGTTTATGGGATCCTGTATGGCATAGATCTTCGCGTTTAAGGTATATTTTAAAGCCATACTTTGCTGATAGCTTCTTTGCATGAAAAAGAGGGGTTGGACGACCAACATAGTTTCTCATTAAATCCTCAAACTCGGCCTTGAAACTTGAATCTTGAGTAATTTCTAGGTACTTTACTCTTAGTTCATCAACATTCTTTTGAAGCATTTCTGGAATATATGCACCTCCATATATTCCGTAGTATCCATGTTCATTTACTTCCTTGTACATTGTTTTATCTTCTTTATTAGTTTTTTTACTTTGTTTACATCCTTGATTCCAGCAATCTCTTCAAATTTGCTGTTGATATCAATCCCTTTTAGCTTTTCGTGTTTAAGTCCTATAATTGAATCTATATCATCTAGATCGATTCCACCACTAATCAGAAACTCAAGATTGTTGCTGTATTGTTTGAGTATTTCATGATTAAATTTTTGGCCACTTCCGCCATAGTTTTCTGATTTTGTGTCAAAAAGGAAATAGGTACAGCACCTGCTGTAGGCTTCTAGTTCTGCAGGAAGTTGATCTACGACACCAAATGCTTTCATTATAGGGATTCGAGTTGCTAGTGATTGGCAATACTCGATACTCTCATTCCCATGTAGCTGAAGTATGTCAAATGTTCTGCTATCAGCAATTTGTTTTGCCCTATGTAACGGTTCATTTACGAGAACCGCCACTTTTTTTATTCCTTTTGGTAGTAGAGCTATTATCTCTTTAGCTTTAAGAAAATCTATATAGCGACTTGATTTGGGGTAAAGAATGAACCCCATCATATTGGGTTGTAGCATTGCAATTTCCTCTGCATTTGCAGCATCTGTTATGCCACATACTTTAACTAGGAGTTCATTTTTGTCCATATACCTGTTTTTTAGTATAAAACCTCGTTATCAGTATTATGCAATTCTTTTCTAATAGAAGAAATAAATTGGTTGCAGGCCACCTCTGGCTGTGGTTGTTTCATAAATAATTCACCTATAAGAAATGCGTTAAACCCAGCTCGTCTTAATGCTAAATAATCATCAATGCTCGAAATTCCGCTTTCTGCAATTGTAACGACAGATTTTGGGAGCTTGCTTAGCATATCTGTAGCATGTGATAGGTTTACATTAAACGTATTGAGATTTCGGGAGTTAATTCCAACCATTTGAGCTTGCATTGGAAGTTTTTCCAAATCTTTTTCGGTATGAACCTCAATAAGCGCCTCTAAACCTATTGAGTGGGCATAACTTAAATAGTCATTTAGCTGCTCCTTTTCAAGTATTTCAGCAATTAGAAGAATGGCATCAGCTCCGATTGCTTTTGCTTCTGCTATCTGAAAAATATCGACAACAAAGTCTTTTCTAAGTATTGGAATATTGGTAAGCCTCTTCGCCTCTATTAAATCGATGTCACTTCCTGCAAAGTATTCTGATTCTGTTAGTATAGAGATAGCACTAGCTCCATAAGCCTCATATCCTTTGACAATATTTTCAAACTTTGCGTTGGTATTTATCACACCTTTAGAAGGCGATTTTCTCTTAAACTCAGCAATAATCCCTAAATCCTCAGGATCGAGAAGATGTTCTTTTAGTGAAAGTCCTATTCTTTGAAAGTTAGGAGTAGTTTCAAAATATTGGATGGTGTGTATACACTTTCGATGCTTTACTTCTTCCATTTTCGACATCACTATTTCTCTAAGTATGCTCATACTACTGCATGTTTATTAGTTGCTTAAATGATCTAAGGGCTTTTTGCGATAGCAGTGTTTCCTTAGCCAAGGCTATCGATTCATTTAGCGAAATGGCCTTATTATAGCAGCAAATTGCTAATGCAGAGTTTGCTATTATAACCTCATTTTGGGCCGTTGTTCCTTTCCCGTTTAAAATGTTTAGGAATATATTTGCCGACTCTTCGATAGTTGTTCCGCCTTGGATATCTATTGGTTTTAATTTGGAGAATCCGTATTGTACAAAGTCTATCAGGGTTTCTCCATTTTGGCTAAAATGCTTAATAGGTGAGGTTAAGGATACCTCATCATACCCGTCAAGAGAGTAAACTACGGAAAACTGTTTTTCTTGAGATTGAAGTAAGTAGGTGTAAACACGTCCAACTTCGGCGCTGTAGACTCCACTTAGTTGGAAATGAGGATTTGCTGGATTTACAACAGGCCCTAGTAGGTTGAAAATTGTTTTTACACCAAGCTGCTTTCTTACAGAGCCAACCGCCTTTAGTGCTGGATGAAATAGTGGGGCATGCATAAAGCAGATGTTTACTTTTTCTAGCTCATGTTGAAGTTTTGCTTCATCGTTAGAAAATTTGTAACCTAGATACTCCATTACGTTTGAAGAGCCACTTATGGACGAAACTCCATAGTTTCCATGTTTGGCTACGGGTATTCCTGCTGCAGCTACAACAAAGGATGAAATGGTGGAAATATTGAAGGTATTTTTACCATCTCCACCAGTTCCGCAGAGATCAATAGTATTTCCATTATTTAGATTTACTCCTTTAGCCAAATCTAGTAGAGCGCTTCTAAATCCTTGTAGTTCTTCTATTGTTATGTTTCTCATAATGTATGCCGTTAATATTGCAGACATTTGAGCCTCGTTAGCCTCGTTGTGGGCTAACTTATACATAAGCGTCTTGGCTTCGTCCTCAGATAACTTTTGATGGTCAATTAGCTTGTTTATTAATTGTTTCATATTGAAATTCAGTTAGTTTTGGTTGTTTTAATTTTTTAAAAAAAGCGTAAGTATACCCAGACCACACGTTTGGAGTCTTTCTCTCTTTGTTTGTGTAGTTTACTTAAAAGGAGTTTATGCTTATCAGAACTTACTTATCCAACTTTCAATTATTTGGAAACCTAATGGAGTTAAAACAGATTCTGGATGAAATTGAACTCCGGAAACATCATATTCATTGTGGCTAAGTGCCATTATCTCTCCATTCTCATCTTCTGCTTCAATTGTTAAGCAGCTAGGAAGTGTTTTCTTAGAAACTATCCACGAATGGTACCTACCAACTTCAATGTTTGTGGGTAAGTTCTTAAAGATATAATGAGATGGCGTTTTTATCTTGATTGGGGTTGCAACTCCGTGAAATACGGTATTTAGATTTTCAAGGCTACCTCCGAATGCTTCTGCAATGGCTTGTTGGCCTAGGCAAACTCCAAATATTCGTTTCGTTTTATGATATTGGCGAATAAGAGGAAGTAGTAGTCCCGCTTCACAAGGAATTCCTGGTCCTGGAGAGAGAATAATTCCATCATACCTTTCGATATCTTCTAACGAAATTTCGTCATTGCGGTACACATCGACCTTGTGGCCACCTACACTTCGTACGTAATGCACTAAATTATAAGTGAAAGAATCGTAGTTGTCGAAAACGAGTATGTTTGCCATAGCTAGATATTTGAATAGTTTGCAGCACTTAAAAGAGATGAACGTAGCGCGTTTAACTTGTTGTTGACTTCTTGAAGTTCTCCATCTTCCGTAGAGTCTATTACTACACCTGCCCCTGCTTGATAGGTAAGTGTCCCGTTCTTGCTAAAAAATGAACGAATGGTGATAGCGTGATTTATTGTTCCATTTAGACCAATATAGCCAATTCCTCCTCCGTAGTAGCCTCTTTGTGTGGGTTCTAATGCTGATATTATCTCAACCGCTTTATGTTTTGGGGCACCGCTTAGGGTTCCTGCTGGGAATGTTTTGGCAAATAGCGTGAATGGTGTAATCTCTCGGGTAATGTCTCCTGTTACAGTAGATACGAGATGAATTACATGCGAGAATGTTTGTATCTCTTTGTATGTTTCTACGGTAACATTATTGCAGCATCTGCTTAGGTCGTTACGAGCTAAATCCACAAGCATTACATGCTCGGCATTTTCTTTGGGGCTGCTAATAAGCTCTTTCGTAAGTTCTATATCTAGCAGGCTATTTCCTGTTCGTTGTACTGTTCCTGCAATGGGGTTAATCGTCGCTTTTCCATCGCTTATCTTAAGTTGTGCTTCTGGTGATGATCCAAATATTTTAAAAGCGATGTAATCGAAGTAGAATAGGTAAGGAGAGGGGTTTACTGAGCGTAATGCTCTATAAACATTAAACTCATCGCCGATAAATTGTTGTTGATAAGGCTTTGATACAACTAGTTGAAAGACATCACCTCGTTGGCAATATTCTTTAGATTTAGTAACCATTTTCTTATAGGTGGTATCTGCAAGAGGTTCAACTTCATCTCCAATAACACCAAAAGGATAAGAATTATAGTTGTGATTACTTAGTCGTGCAGCAACGCTTTCTGTTAACTGGTATGGTGTATCATCATTATAAAATTCTGTAATAATGAGGGTGTCGTTAAAATGGTTTATGGTGATTACAATCTTGTATAAATCGTAGCGTAGAAATGGAATTTCTCTGTTTGTAGAGGCTTTTTCTACAATAGAAGGGGAAAATTTATCAAATAGATAAACGCAATCAAACGAGGTAAATCCGAACAGGCCGTCAATGTCGCTATCTTCATTTCCTTCTATTTGGATGGTGCCTATAAAGTCATCTACTTGCTTAGCTAACTCCGCTATACCATCTGTTTTTCTTTCAAGGTTGGGGAGGTAGGATGTAAATCCATTTTCATTGACCTCGATTCCGAGTATAGGATTGAGGCATATGTGCGAAAATGCATTTTGTTGGGAGCTGTAATCTGTGCATTCAAGCATGATAGTTCCAGGGTAAGCATCTCGTAACTTCAGGTAAATTCCAACTGGGGTATGAGTGTCCGCTGGAAGTTTTAATGCTTGCTTCTTTAGTGCGTATTTTGTTTTCATTGTTTTGTTGTGGGGTAAATAAAAAAGGGGCTCGCTTGTGCTAAGCGAGCCCCTTGGGTATTTTGATTTACATCTAACTTTTAGGCATAACGGCTTAACACAACAAGTATTTGTTGCGCCACCACCATGCTTGAGTATTCTGTAAATTGAAGTTCATTTTTTCGTTTTTATATCGTTGCAAGTATATGCATGATTTATTAAAACTGCAACTATTTTTTCAAATAAAAATTCTAGTGGTAGAAAATTTTATTTTAAATACTTGATAGTTAATCGTTACAGGCCTTCTATGAGATCTAGGTCGGTGTATGGATTTTCGTAGTAAAAGTTGTTTGTGATCTGCAGTATACTATTTATTAGGCCAATTTCACTGTCGGGTCTAGGATCTGTAGGGGTTAGACTTCTGGCTTTATTCAATGCGTTTATGGCATCGCCATACTTGCTCATTTTTTTGTAGATTCTACCTTGGTAGAGGTATAGTTCAAATGATTCAACCCCCGATTCTTGGGTCAACGTTATTTCGTCGAGAGCCGCTTGATACTGCTGCTGGTCGAAAAGGGTGATTACTTTATTTATGTGATCCATTTTCTCAAAATTCCGAATATGAGGCGCATAGTTAAGCATTTTTTTGCCAAATCGATAGCAAAAAGTAATGTTTTTCATCGTAGAGATAGAGCGACGGTGTAAATCCAGTACAAAGTTCCAGAAAGTAGATTTCTTCTTCCTCGTATTTTTTATAAGTATCAATAAGAATCGTTTCCCATGCTTTGAATGGAATATTCTCATTAATTAATGAAAACCTTACGGTTTGATCCATAGTGCTTACCAGGTAGTTTTTGTATTCGCCAGTTTCGGGATCGTAACAGGATTGATGAATAAAATTGTTGGGATCAATATTTCCTGAAAGAGTATTGCTTATTTGTTCTAAAAAATTCAAATAGATTGCTTTTGCAACGTCATGCTTGTCATTCATTGCATTTTGAATGATCCTTGGGTCTTTTTTCAAGTCAAAGCCAATTAGTACCAAATCTCCAATATTAAGCGTGCTGCTTAGATCCTGAAGGATTTCAATTGCCTCATTGAATCGATAATTTTCTATTTTTTTGCTTAAAAAGATGACAACTTTACGTGTTTTGTCCGCTTTTAAATCGTGAAGTATTTCGCTGTAATCACCTGCTAACGGAAATATGTTCATGGTAGGATAGCTATTCCAAATATCAACCGCAATATATTCAAGATCGTGGTTGGAGTCTGCTATTGGGATATAGTCAAAGGTGGCGCTGTTTTTCCAAAAATAGTCAAGCAAAAGGCGTGTTTTATCATTCTCAGAGATTCCAATATCGATCAACTTAAATCTTCCTTTTTTGCTGAACGTCTCTAAAATGCGTTTGCTCTCATTCTCAATTATTTCTATCTCGCACTTGTTTATATAGTATTCTTCCCTTTTGTGTAATTCTTGAAACGGAGAGTCAGCAGGTAAGCTGTATAGATATTTGAAGGGTAAATATTTGGGAATAGATTTTAGTCCTTCAAGTATGTCTTTAACGAATTCGCTTATGGTGTCATCTAGCATTAGTGGAACTAGAGCATTACTTTCCTGACCTTCAATCTCTGCCATCTGTTCACCGTATTACTGGTTAATACCTTCTCCTAGGTCAATAGTTAGAACAGCCTGTATTGAAGTTATGTTATGCCAATGGAGGTGTTTCTTTAATGCAAAAGGGATTATTAACAATAAACCCCTAATAATATCACATTTTAGGGGTTTAACATCGCTGTATTAACTCTGGTTTACTCTATCTGAAAGCCTTTTTTAGGGAATCAACCCAACTTGAGATACGCTTGTCGTTTAGCTTATTCTGATTTTCGAAATCTAGGATTAAACCAGTAAACACGCCATCCTTTGCGGCTAAAGAGGACTCATAGGCGTATCCTTCAGTGGATGTTTTTCCTACAATATTTGCGCCTTGTGATTCAATAATTTCAGCCATAACGCCCACAGCATCACCAAAATTTTCGGGGTAGTCAACTTGGTTTCCGTTTCCAAAAATAGCTATGTTCTTCTTGCTTAAATCCATCTCTTCAATGGCGGGTACAAACTCATCCCAATAGCTGGGTAGCTCACCATCAAACCATGTTGGAACACCTAGTATTAAGTTGTCATACTTTAAAAAAAGGTCGGAAGTAATGGTGTCGGCATCAACTTTCTCGATACCTTCTCCAAAGTATTCGGCGATTTTTTCGGCCGCTTTACTCGTTTTGTGCGCCCTGAAGCTATATATGATTGCGTTTTTTTTCATCTTCAATCGATATTTTAATAGTTAGTAATCAAGTATCTCTTTTGCAGCATCGTAAATACGTTTCATGTCTGGAAGTATTGCTGCTTCAAGGATTCTGTTAAAGCCCACAGGTGTGTAGGTTGAACCAACTCGGCGTACTGGAGCATCTAGATGTTGGAAGCCTTCATTGGCAATCATTGCTGCTATCTCGCCTCCAAATCCTCCAAAAACTTTGTCTTCGTGCACAACAAGCACCTTGTTGGTTTTTTTAACAGACTCGAGTATGGTTTCCTTGTCCAGAGGTACGAGCGAACGAATATCTACAACTTCAACGGTTTTGCCTGTTTCTTTTTCAATTTGTTCTGCAGCTTCGAGGCTGAGGTGCGTTGTATTTCCGTAAGTTACAATGGTAATATCATTGCCCTCTTTACGAATACGTGCTTTTCCAAACGGAACTTCAAAATCATCAGGGACAACTGTTGCTGCTTTTGGAGAGTTGTATAGCGCCTTAGGTTCAAGGAACAGGGTCAACCCTTTAGATCTCATCGAAGAGCGAAGTAAACCTGCTGCATCGTCGGCAAATGAGGGATAAACTATACGTACGCCAGGGATGGAAGCCAATGCGCCTTCTATATTTTGCGAGTGGTATAATCCGCCACCGATATAACCGCCTGATGCTAAACGAATGGTGATGTTCGGGCTAAATTTCCCGTTGCTGCGCCAGTAGTCGTGCGAGGTATCTACGTACTGTTCCATTGCTGGCCAGAAGTAGTCAGCAAATTCGGCACCTTCAACAACGATTCTGATTTTTTCGTTGAAGCGGCTCATCCCATTAGCGGTTCCAAGGATAAAGTCTTCGGCAATAGGACCATTAAATACGCGACCTTTACCAAATTCTTGCTGCATTCCTTTGGTTACATTAAAAATGCCCCCTTTATCCTTATTGGCAACGTCTTGACCCCAAATAAAGGTATCTGGGTTATGCCTAAATTCCGCTTTTAGTGTTTCGTTTATTCCTTCTATAAGCTTTTTGCTTTGGCCTGATTCGTTGTGCGTTCCATCTATCCATTTGGTAGGCTTGTAAGGCTCTGGAGCGACAAAATCGTAGATGGATTTAGGATCAGGATCGGGCGCTGCCATTGACTTTTTATGTGCTGCTTTTACCTCTTCCTTTACCTTTTCATCAATTTTTTGAAGTTCCTGCTCTGTAAGCCTATTATAGCGAACCAGTAGCCTACGATACTTCGCAAAAGGATCATATTCCTTTACGTAGCTGCGCTCGTTTTCGTCTCGGTATAGCTCGTGGCGGTCTGAATTGGAGTGCGAGTGCATTCGAACGCAGTTAGCCTGTACAATAACAGGCATTTGGTTGGCAATAGCCCATTCTTTTGCTTCCACCATGGTGTTCATCGAATCGAAAACATCCTTGCCGTTGCAGTGCATTATGCGGATGTTTTTGAATCCAACAAAGTTATTGGCAACCTTTCTGTTGGCTGTTTGGTCTTCTTTTGGTACGGATATCCCGTAGCCGTTATCTTGAAAAACGAAGATAACAGGTAGCTTTTCGCGTGAAGCTCCGTTAATTGCCTCGTAAACGTATCCTTCGGATACCGATGATTCTCCTTGGGAGCTAATTGCTACGCCTTTTGACTGGTAGTATTTAAGTGCGCGTCCAACTCCTGCCGCATGAAGCGTGTGATTCCCTGTGGCTGAAGATACGTTGTGGATATTCCATTCTGGCTTAGCAAGATGGTTACTCATGTGTCTACCACCGCTTGACGGGTCGGTTGCTTTTGATATACCGTTTAGGATAACTTCCTCGCCAGTCATACCTGCAGAGATGGCTGTAAGCATGTCTCGGTAGTATGGGAACAGAAAGTCGTGTTCTTTATCGAAAATTTGCCCAATAGCGAGCTGAATACCGTCGTGACCAGCATAAGGGGCATGGTAGCTCCACCCAATGGCTTGCTTGAGGTAATTTGGGGCTCTATCGTCAATTGCTCTACCAAGAGCCATCAGGTAGTACCACTTTTCAAGTGTCTCCTTGGGGGTTTGTGCTATCCCGTATTTTTTATCTTTTCGCTTTTCCATTACTTTTCAAATTATATGTCTCTATTAATGTCGAATTGCTCCAGGTAATCGGCAATTCTGCGAAGGAAGTTACCTCCAAGCATGCCATCAACCACTCTATGATCGTAGCTTAGCGATAGGAACATCTTTTGGCGGGCAACAATCATGTCTCCGTGAGGTGTTTCTAGCACTGTTGGCTTTTTCTCAATGGTTCCTGTTGCAAGAATGGCAACTTGAGGCTGGTTGATAATGGGGGTTCCCATAACGTTGTTGAAAGAGCCAAAGTTCGAAATAGTGAACGTTCCTCCTTGGATATCATCAGGCGAAAGCTTTCCGTCGCGCGCATTGCTGGCTAAGCGGTTAAGCTCTGCTGCTTGTCCTGCAACGTTAAGTAAATCGGCGTTGCGAACCACCGGAACGATAAGGTTTCCGCTTGGAAGCGCAACGGCAATCCCTAGGTTGATATTTTTACGGTAGATGATTTTATCGCCATCTACAGATGCGTTTACGGCAGGGAAATCTCTAAGCGCCTTAGCTACGGCCTCCATGAATATTGGCATGTAGGTTAGCTTTACTCCGTAGCGTTTCTCAAAGCCCGACTTGTTTTTGTTTCTCCAATCCACCACATTCTGCATATCAACCTCCACCATTGCTGTTACGTGGGCTGCGGTATGCTTGCTGTGTACCATATGCTCTGCTATTAGCTTGCGCATGCGGTCCATTTCTACTACGGTATCTTCTGCTCCAACAGATACGTTTACTTTTACTTTTGGAGCATCAGGAGCAGGTGCCGCCGCTTGTGCTTGTGGTTGTACCTGAGCCTGCGTGGCAGTTTTTGGAGCAGGAGCAGAGCCTCGATTTTCGAGGTAGCCTAGGATATCCTCCTTGCGAACTCTTCCTTCGGCACCAGAACCGTGTAGCTGCTCTAGCTCTGCAACGCTAATTCCTTCCTGTTTGGCTATGCTTTTTACCAGCGGAGAGTAGAAGCGGGTTGCTTGAGACGCGTCGGAAGATTCCTCCTTACCGCCAGCTGAGGCTGTAGCAGCAGCAGTGGTGCTGGCTGGTACCTCTTCGGATGTGCTTGGCACCTCCGATTCGTCGCTACCATCTGTGTTGATGAGCGCGATAACCGTACCTACTGCAACCAAGTCGTTCTCCTTAAAGAACACTTTTACAACTTTTCCGTCAACAGGCGAAGGGATTTCAGAGTCTACCTTATCGGTGGCAATCTCGAGTAGAGATTGTTCCTCTTCTATAACATCCCCCTCTTTTATAAACCATTTGGTTATGGTTGCCTGCTCAACACTTTCGCCCAACTTGGGCATTTTAAGTTCGAAATGTGGCATTTTATTTTGTTTATCTGAATTTTAATGCCTCTTTAACAAGACAAAATTTAAAATGTTTGATGCTCTTAGGCGATTGTAACATTTTAATGGTACGAGTGGTTGCAAGAATTATGGTTAACTTCTTTTTATTCTGCTTACATCTTCATCACTAAAAAGCTACCTTTGTTCTAACAAAATTTTTTGCCATGCAGCTAATAGTAAACGGAAAAGAGGTCGAAATAGACCGCGAAATTGTAAAAATAGGCGACTTGCTAGGGCTTCTTTCAATAAAACGCATTCCTGGAATGTCTATAAAGGTTAACGGGGAGCCCATTCGCCAAACCATGTGGATTAAGTACCCCGTTTTTGATGGGGATGTTCTTGATATATACTCATCAGAAGAAATAATTATTAAGTAATGAGTTTACGTATTGGCTGGATTGGTTTAGGAAATATGGGGGCACCCATGGCCGCCAATCTGATTAAAGCAGGCTTTGAGGTGGCGGTTTACAACCGCACCGAGGCAAAGATGGCTGCGCTTGTCGATTTGGGGGCTAAACCAACAGCTTCCATTGCGGAGCTGGTGGCTTTTGCCGACGTAATTGTAACCATGGTGTCAGACGATGCCGCCGTAAAGGAAATTTATGACGGCCCTAACGGCGTTTTCTCCTGCAAAGGACTTAGCGGGAAAGTTTGCGTTGATATGAGCACCGTTTCGCCCGAAACCTCGAAGGATTTAGCCTACAAGGCAGAGGTGGAGCTGATGTTGTACCTCGATGCTCCTGTTTCTGGAAGCGTTAAGCCGGCGCAGGATGGGCAGCTGGTGATTATGGTAGGCGGAAGCCGGTTGGCCTACAATACGGCAAAGCCAATTTTTGATGTACTTGGTAAGCTGTCGTTATTTTTAGGCGATAATGGCGCTGGAAACTCCGCAAAGCTGGCCATAAATCTGATGCTAGCCTTCTACTTCGAGGGTATGGCCGAAATGACGCTGTTTGCCAACAAGAGCGGCATCAGCACATCCGACATGATGGCTATTCTGAACGAAGGTGCCATGGGATGCGGAATCAGTAAAATAAAAACCAGCAACTTGGTGAATGACGATTTTGCACCCGCTTTTGCGTTAAAGCATTTGGCCAAAGATTTGCGCCTGGCAAAGGAGCAGGGGTTAAGCACCAACGTGGGGCTTACCATAGAGGAAAACTACCAGCATGCGCTCGATGGGGGCTTGGGCGATTTAGATTCTGCCGCCATCATCAAATATCTGAAAGGAAAAGCCGAGTAACATGGCTTTATGATATAGGAAAAGGCATCCTCAAGGATGCCTTTTCTCGTATATTTTGGCGGAATTGCCTATTCAATTTCGCCAACTAGCACGCCCGATAGGCACCAGTGGCTAAAGCTCGATCCTTCTGGTTCGCCAAGAGGAATGTAAACCTTCATCTCGTGCATTCCCTCTGATAGGCCGCTGATAGGTACGTAAACCGGATTGGTTAGCGTGCCTGGGCACCAGCCCGAGCGGCTTAGATCGGACGACGAGATGCCGTTCCAGAAGTTCCCCGATGCAGGGTTATACTCGCGGTAGGTACCGCAGTCGGTGCGCCAAGGGGTAAAGCTGTAAATCGATTTACCATCAAGGAACAGCTCGTTTCTTTTAGGAACAAACTCATCACCGGTGTCCCATCCGCCGTGTCCGGTGGTAATGTAGCGTAGGGTAACGTTCTTAACGCCCTTCGGAACGTCGAACTTTACGCGTAACGAGTCGTCCTTAAACATGGTCGAGTAGGGTTGTCCGCCCATTTCTAGCACGTTGATGGTGGCAAAAATAGGCTTAATCCAGTACTTCTTTTCTGGAGCCTTACTTATTTCTGTTTCATTTAGATGGTACTTTATCTTTAGCGATACCTTGTGGCCTCCCTTATCGTAGTTGCCAATAAAGGCACCAACCCATACTTCGCCTTCAAGGGCTGGTAGCAGCTCGGTTACATCCTGCTTAAAGAACGAGGAATCTCTCCAATTTAGCCCTTCTACAGCGCGGTATCCGTTAAAATGCTTAACACCAAAGCTGGTAAAAAAGCGCATTAGCTCAATAATAGGCGAGAACTCGGGGGTTGCCACCACGCCAGGATACTCTTTGCCCTGCTTATCGGTGTATATAGGAAGAACTTTAGCCCCTTTTCTGATGCCTTCCATAAACGACTGCTTCTTGTCGGTAGGTACAATAAAGATAGATCCGGTACGGTCGTAGGCATCGCCGTTGGAGTACTGTACCAGCTCCACAAAGGCGTTGGCGCTTTGTGGCACCTTAGGAAGCTTAACCTTCTTCATGATTACCGTTCCTCCGGCGTAGCTGAAGGTTTCGTTTGCGGCCTCCTCGTTGCTCGGATTTACTCGGGTAGAGCCCCAGCAGATTTGCTCGTTGGTAAACACGTCTACGGTTTTGATGTAGCTCCCTACCACCATCGAGCGGTAGCGGATGTCTGGCATTATATCGCCATAAGATGCTGGTAAAACCGATGTTGGGATCTGCTTCTTCTTCAGATACTCCACCTTTTCGGCCTTTACCATGCTGTTGCCGTTGCGCACCACCTTTAGCACCAACCCGCTATTGGGGCAGTACGACGATTGTGGCGAGCCCTTTACGCCTGCTTCTTCGGTAAAGTATACTTCAATGGTGTTCGAGAAGAGCACCGCCTTGGCCTTTTTGCACTTAAATCCGAGGATGGTTTCAGTCTCGCTGGTTACCTCGAACTTAGGAAGTTTGGCGAATTCGGTAACGGTGCTCACGCGCTTGCCGGTGTAGAGATCGGCCATTTGGTAGATGCTCTCTTTGCCAAAGTCGATGTAGGTAGCCTCCTTGGGCACCTCGGCAATCCGATTTCCACCCGGCTTAACGGTTTGGATTCGGGCCGCTCCGTTGGCGTACACCAGCTCGGTGTAGCTGTCGCCGCTAACGTCCTTGCCGTTGGAGTAGGTTTTGTACACAACCCTAGCTGCCTTGTCGTACTGGGCCAGCGCTTGGTTGCCGAGCCCTAGGCACAGGCCTAGTGTAATGGTTAAAATGGTGTTTTTCTTCATTAAAAAATGATTTTGGTTGATTATTTGGACCCGCCTCCCTTCTGCTCGAAAGGAGGCCAGCGATTCAAATCTCTGCCTGCAGCCCTTTGGGCCTGCTTTTCTTGCTATAAATGGTCTTCTCGACACAAAAATAGGCTATTCGCTAGATGTTTCACCATGGTGCATTGTCAAATAAAATTAACGGACGGATGGTGTCTTGCTGGCGGGGTGCTACCCTAAAGTTGGGCTCTTTGTGCACTGTGGTGAGCTGGTAATTCGGTCAACTGGCTTGTAAATAGCCATTCGCTGAAAATAAAAGTTAAAAAATATTTTGTTAATACTATTTTTATATTAACTAATTAGCTATTTTTGGTGATGTCTGACGAATTTTTGACCAATACCTATATAACTTATGAAAACACATTCTTACAAGGGAACTTCGGTGCAAATGCTACTTGCACTACGGCTAATTGCAGAAAATGCGCTGGCCATGGTCGATAAAATGAAGGCCGTTCGCGCCAAATGGGACGAAGCTTACTTCAAAACCCTAATCGACACCATCGACTCCATCCTAAAAAACGAGTTTGCCATCGATCCATCCTTCCTACTAAAGGAGAAGACCGAGCAGGTGCAGGCCACCGAGCAGGAGGCTAAATCGGCCCTACAGGTGGTTAAAACCCAGGTCGAAATCGAATTCCGCAACGAGCCTATCAAGCGCGACCGCATCCTTTCGACCCTCGGGCTCACTTTTGTAAAGCAGATTGGAAAGGCCTCGCAGGTGGAGCTGGTAGAAATGCTTACCTGCTTTGATAAGAATCTTACGCCAACCCTAAAAACGGAGCTCTCAAACGTGGGGATAGATGATGCCTGCCTAGATCGGGTTTGCTCGTTTTCCGAAACTTTTTACACCCTTAATACCGAGCAGGAGGTGCTAAAGGTGGGGAAAAAGGATATTTCTGCGGCAATATCCGAAAAGCTAGAGGTCCTTTACGACGAGGTTATCAACCTCTCCAAGCTGGCTTCTGCCATGCTTCCAAACAAGCTCGATGCGGATAAGCTTACCTACCAACGGGCACTTGTCCAAATAGGATATAAGGAACAGAAAGGGAAAAACGATACAAAGTAGAATTAATTAAACCCTAGCCGCATATTTTTAAGTAAAGTATGCGGCTTTTTTGTATCCCAGAGCCCAACTATCGCCAAGCCGTACTTTTATTTGGAGCCAGCTCTTCTTTACGATGGGGGTCAGGAATACTCCATCCTCAAATTTCTGTAGGTAGCTACCGATTTTCCGAAGGTAGATGGTCATTTTCCAAAGTCCGTTGGCTATTTTCCGTCGGTAGATGGCGTTTTCCGGAGTCCGTTGGTTATTTTCCAGAGGTAGTTGCCAATTTTCCGAAGTCCGTTGGTCATTTTCCGTCGGTAGAAGGTGTTTTCCGAAGTCCGTTGGCTATTTTCCAGTGGTAGATGCTAATTTTCCGAAGTCCGTTGGTTCTTTTCCGTCGGTAGATGGCTATTTGCTGCAGGTCGCTAGCAATCATGCACATATAAACGCAAAATCGCCCAACCTTTTGGGTTGAGCGATGGGGTATACTGGTGGCGTATGCGCTCTAGCTGTCGAGCAGTATCGATTTTCCTCTAAAAAGCCCCTTTATTTTCTGCTTCCACTTAAAAAGCG
>NZ_JTLD01000016.1 GCF_000798815.1 Alistipes sp. ZOR0009
CGGAGTCCCGTTCTGCCCATCCGAGCTTCTGACGGCCAGCCCGGAGTCCCGTTCTGCCCATCCGAGCTTCTGACGGTCAGCCCGGAGTCCCGTTCCATCCATCCGAATCTCTGACGGCGAACTTCCGAAGGAGAGCGTTACCGTAGAGCTGTGAAAACATGTTGCAAAACATAGTTTTTGCGCATTGTTTTGTTTGACTTTCTGCATAATGTTTTGGAAATTTAACTAAAACTAAAACAATAGCTAGCATATGGAAGAGATTAAAGGTTCGTATTTAAGCAGCTTACGCGTAAACGAGCAAATAGGCTTGCTAAAGCAGGTGATAACAATATTGAGAAAGTTTAACGTAAGCACCCTGGAGCTGGAGGCCGAACTTTTACGGCTCGAGGGCAGCACCGATCAGTTCGAAAAATCGACATCGGTACTAAGCGAAAAGGAGAAAACCTTGGAGCTGGAGGAGGCCGACGGAGTGGTTGACGCCTTTGTGTCGAGCATGAAGGGGTATCTTAAATCGTTGGCTCGTAACCCTAAGCCAGAAAAGAACCAGCCGGCAGGCTACCTGTTGGGGATATTTCAGCAGCAGGGGTGGGAGGTGGAGGCGCTTCCTTACGAGGCCGAGAGTGCGGTTATTAGCAAGGTAGATGGCATATTTAAGTCGAACGCTGCGGCGGCAAAGGCGCTAAAGGATGCCATGGCGGAACCGTTTTGGGACGATGTTATGGAGGCTGAAGCAAAATTCCTGGAGATACAGCAAAAGCGGGTGGTATCGGCAGCCGAAAAGGCTACGGTTATGTCTTCGGTGGTGGCGCGTCGTGAGGCGCAGAATGCCTGCAAGGCGCTTTTCAAAAAGATAAATGCCTTTGCTACGGTTTCGCCTAAGCCAGAGTACGGGCAGATGATAAATCAGATAAACGAGATAATAGAAGGAAAGCGAGCTCAGCTTCTTGCTCGGCATACGCTAGCAGGAAAGAAATAGTATTCATAAAGGTTTATTTAAAGGGTCGCGCAGGGATGCGAGGCCCTTTTTTATGCCAACGCTAAGCCGGCGGGTAGGTAGCATACCTCCCGCGTTTCGCTAATTAGTCCCCATTGGCACCCATTTTTACCGAGGCGCTTAGCAAGGAGGCAAGGTGTATGCGCGCCGATGTACGTTGCTAGGCGCTGGGTGCATGCGCCACAACGCAGCTTGGTTAGGCGGTTGCTAGCGGGCAAGCTGCGTCCTAAGTAGCAGATGTTGGGCGGGAGGGCAGAGAGGCTGGCAGCTCCCTTCCTGTTGAAAATGAAAAAGGCGCCCCGAAGAGCGCCTTTTGCTGGATTAAAAAGGTATCATTATGCTAAGAATAGCTTCATGTCTTCGTCTACGGTTTGAATACCCGCTATACCAAAGTTCTCAACAAGCACCTTAACCACGTTTGGAGATAGGAATGCAGGGAGGGTTGGCCCTAGGTGGATATTCTTAACGCCAAGAGCAAGGAGTGCTAGCAGCACGATTACAGCCTTCTGCTCGTACCAGGCAATGTTGTACGCAATAGGTAGCTCATTTACATCCTTCAGCTCAAATACCTCCTTCAGCTTAAGGGCAATTAGCGCTAGCGAGTAGCTGTCGTTACATTGGCCTGCATCTAGCACGCGTGGTATACCTCCGATATCGCCAAGCGGAAGCTTGTTGTAACGGTATTTGGCGCAGCCTGCAGTTAAGATAACGGTATCCTTTGGTAGCTTTTCGGCAAACTCGGTGTAGTAGCTGCGGTCTTTCATACGTCCGTCGCATCCGGCCATTACAAAGAACTTGCGGATAGCGCCCGACTTAACGGCTTCTACCACCTTGTCGGCAAGGGCAAAAACTTGCGCGTGGGCAAATCCACCAATAATTTCACCTTCCTCAATCTGTACCGGTGCTTGGCATCTCTTGGCGTGCTCAATGATCTTCGAGAAATCTTTAGGGCTACCGTTCTTGCGTCCTTCAATATGGATTGCCCCCTCTAAGCCAGCCGATCCGGTGGTGTAGATTCTGTCGGTGTAGGTTGCCTTATCGAGCGGTGGAACAATACAGTTGGTGGTAAAGAGGATTGGTCCGTTAAAGGTTTCGAACTCGTCGCGCTGCTTCCACCACGAGCTACCGTAGTTTCCTACAAAGTGGCTATACTTTTTGAACGCTGGGTAGTAGTTGGCTGGTAGCATTTCGCTGTGGGTGTACACGTCTACGCCGGTACCCTCGGTTTGTGCCAGCAGCTCCTCCATATCCTTTAGGTCGTGACCGCTGATAAGGATGGCAGGGTTATTTCTGGTTCCGATGTTTACCTTGGTTATTTCTGGATTGCCGTAGCGGGTGGTGTTGGCCTTATCGAGAAGGGCCATGGTGGTTACGCCGCATTCGCCAGTTTCGAGCGTTAATCCTACTAGCTCGTCGGCGCTGATATTTTGACGGCAGGTTTTAGCCAGTGCACCTTGGATAAAGGTGTGTATTTTCTCGTCTTCGAAGCCTAGGTTGGCAGCATGCTCGGCGTAGGCGGCAAGCCCTTTTAGACCAAATATGATAAGCGACTTAAGAGAGCGAATATCTTCGTTGTCGGATAGCGACATGATGCCTGCCTTCAAGGCTTCCTCTGCAAAATGCTCGGGACTGGCGGTCCAGGTAACTTCGTACACCTTTGGAAGTGGAATTCCCATCGAGTTGCACTCCTTCAAAAGGTTCTTCTTTAGCTCAAGTCCTTTAATAATACGGTTGGTGATGGCCGTGTCGTCGAAGTTGGCGTTGGTGATGGTGCAGAACAGCGCATCAAGGACAAACTTGTCTGCATCAATATGCCTGTGCCCTTTGGCATGCAGCTCGGTGTGGATAATGCTTATTCCCTTGGTAACAAAAAGAAGTAAGTCTTGCAGGTTGGAGGTGCTAGCGTCTTTACCGCATACCCCTTTAATGGTACAGCCAGTTCCTTTAGCGGCCTCTTGGCATTGATGACAGAACATGTTCATAGCTTTGGTTTTTTAATAAGAATTGATAGTTGATTTGCCCCTTAACGGGTTTAGTTAACAGTTTTAAACTGTAGATAAGTTAAGCTAATTAGCCCCAAGTGTCAAGTTTTTTTAAGAAAATGATGGAAGAAAAAATATTTTTTATTTCACCTTCTAAGCATCATGTTCTAAATCCACTGGGCGCCGAGGATTTCGCCCTGTATGCCCACTTCTACAACCTTTATGGGGATGTTTCGTTGGGCATTGTTGCGGGCTAGCTGAGCCATTTGTACCAGTCCTCCGCAGCAGGGAACTTCCATGCGCATTACGGTGATGGTGTCAACTTCAGCGTTATCTATCAGGGCAGTGATTTTCTGAACGTATACCTCCTTGTTGCTATCGAGCTTGGGGCAGGCTATGGCTAGCGTTTTTCCTTGCAGATGCTTGGCGTGGAAGTTGGCTAGCGCGTAGGCTACGCAGTCGGCCGCAAGTAGCAGGTTGGCTCCTCTAAAGTGCGCTGCATTGGGGTTGATTAGGTGCAGCTGCACCGGCCAGTGGGTTAGCGCCGAGGGCTGGTTGCTGTCGGCTGTCTCCATGCTGGCCATTTTGGGGGCAAAGCTGCGGGCTGCAGCGCCTGGACATCCTCCGCCTGCATGGTGGTGGTGCATGGGAGCCATGGTGGCCTTGGGTTTTTGCTTCAGCGAGTCGATAACCTCGTTTACGTCGAAGGGAATGGTTTGCTCGTTTTGGCGGAGGTAGCCAAATGCTTGGCGCAGAAATTCAGTTTCGTTGTGATCGAGCAGGTGCTGTAGGTGGGCCGTAACCACGTTCTTGCCGTTGGGTATCATCTCAATGATGGTAGCCACCTCGTCGTATGCCTCGGCTTCACGTTTTTCGATGGTGATGGCCCCTACTGGGCACGTTCCGATGCAGGCGCCTAGGCCATCGCACATCAGCTCGCTAACAAGGGTAGCCTTACCGTCTATGAGCTGTAGAGCTCCCTCGTGGCATCCGGTTATGCAGTTTCCGCAGCCGTTGCAAAGTTCTCTGTCAATTTTAACAATGTCGCGTATCATGGTATCTCTTTTTATTCTTGTTTGATCTTGATGATGCAAACGTACGGCGTTGCAGCCGTCAAGTCTGTACCATATGATACAAACTCAAAACATTTTTAATTGTTAACTTTGGGTTGCTGATTGTTTGACGTCTGGGGCTTCCTACAATGGAAGGTGGATAATCGGTCGGCGGTTACTTCTAAATTGGCAAGTATGAACTATATGGTGCTTTCTCGTTGTCCTCTTTTTCAGGGTGTTTCGCCCGAGGCGTTGGAAATGCTGCTGGGGCAATACCCTTTTTCGGTTAAGTCGTACGTCAGGGGGGCTGTGTTAGCCTCTCGCGACGATGTATACTCCAGCCTAATGGTGGTTGTTGAGGGTAGCGTTAAGGGGGAGATGGTAGACCATTCGGGGAAGGTGGTAAAGATTGAAGATATTGCGGCACCTAGACCCATTGCCCCCGCCTTCCTGTTCGGTCAAAATAATCGTCTGCCGGTTGATGTGGTTGCCAACGATGTGGTAAAGGTGGTGGTAATTCCTCGATCTTCGATGGTGGGAATCATGCAGTCGAGCTCGCAGGTGCTTACCAACTATCTCGATATGATGTCTAATCGGGCGACATTTCTTTCCAATAAGCTCTACTTCCTTTCGTTTAGGTCGATTAAGGAGAAGCTGGCGCACTATATCTTGGAGCTTTCTAAAAACCAGCTACGCGCATTTACCCTGCCTATGGGGCAGCAGGAGTTGGCCGACTACTTTGGGGTTACCCGTACGTCGTTAGCCCGCGTCTTTGCCGATTTCGAGCGAGATGGCTTGGTCTCGTTTGATAGACGAAACGTTACCATACTGGATAGGGGCGGGTTGCTGGGATTGCTAAAGTAAAGCGATGCCCGCACTAGAATCTAATGCGGGCATTCCGGTATATGAATATGCCTTAATCGAACTTTTTAGCCTCTTCCCAAATCTCGTTCATTTCATCGAGGGTCATCTCCTTTAGCGAGCGTCCCTTTTTTATGGTATTTTCTTCGAGGTAGGTAAAGCGCTTGATGAATTTTCTGTTTGTTTTTTCAAGTGCCGATTCTGGGTCAATGTCGTATAGCCTTGCAGCGTTTACTACAGAAAAGAGCAGGTCGCCAAACTCCTTCTCCATTTTTTCTCGGTTCATCTGCTCTATTTCGTGGCGCAGCTCGTTTAGTTCCTCCTGCACTTTATCCCACACTTGGGTGCGCTCTTCCCAGTCGAAACCTACGGCTCGTGCTTTCTCCTGAATTCGGTTTGCCTTGATTAATGCAGGTAGCGCTGATGGCACGCCCGAGAGCACGCTTTTATTGCCATCTTTCTCCTTAATCTTAAGCTGCTCCCAATTCTGAATAACCTGTGCGGCGTTGGCAACCTCCTCCTCCCCAAAAACGTGAGGGTGGCGGTAAACAAGCTTATCGCAAAGGGCATTTATTACATCCTGAATTTCGAACCACTCCTTTTCGGAGGCCATTTTGGCGTAGAACACCACATGAAGAAGAATGTCTCCTAGCTCCTTTTTTATGTTGGTAACCTCCATCGTGTTGATGGCATCTATCAGCTCGTAGGTTTCCTCTATGGTGTTGCTGCGGAGGCTTTCGAAGGTTTGTTCCCTATCCCAAGGGCATTTTTCACGCAGCTCGTCCATGATGTTGAGCAGGCGTTCAAAACTTTGTAGCTTATCGTTCATTTGTCTTGTATTTCTACGGGTTGTAAAAGTTGATACGTACGGCCGAGCTGATGTCTAGATTCAGCAGTGTGGCTATTCTCCCCTTGTTCTGTGCAATTTCTAGGTGACCTGCCGAGTTGAAGATGGCCACAAAGTCGCCAGCTTCTACCTCCGAGTATGCCTCTGATACCTTGCTTACCTTGTAGCGGTTGCTTTGTACCAGTATATCGTAGCGTCGCCCCTTTCCAACTCGATCAAAGTCATTTCGGGTAATGTTGGTAACGATGTTGCCAAAGGTGTCGATGTAGATGACATTGCCTAAAATAAAGGAGCTGTCTATGGTTGGCAGTAGCATCGGCATTCTGTTGATTGCACTCTTTTCGGCCCCTATATTTAAGATGGGTTCTCCTGCTGCAAGTGCCGCTGTGGCATCAGCTATTGGCATCAGCGCGTTAAACCCGTTGCCGAAGTTTTGGTATTCGATGCTTACCACCGCATCCGGCTCCTCATCGCAAATGAGGCCAAGCACGCCGTTATCCGCAGATACAAAAAAGTGCCCTGCATAGCTAACGGCTACAATTGGTTTTCGAAGAGATGGTTCGCTATCTACCGCAACAATATGCACCGTCTTTTCGGGGAAGTGTTGGTACATACCTCGTACAATGTACGCCGCGGCTTGCAGCTGAAATGATGGGATATGATGGGATACATCGATTAGGGCAACAGCAGGATTCCTTTTGAGAATCTCCCCTTTAAGGGCCGCCACGTAGTAGTCGTGCCGTTCCCAATCGGTAGTGAGTGTTGCTATTGCCATTCTATTAGTTAAGAAACTGTTGGATTTATGTTGTGGTTGCTGCTTATTGACTATCAAATTTAAGAAGATATTCTTAACAAATATTGATCGGGGGCTACTTTCAGCAATTTATATGAAAAGGGAAGGGGCAAACTTAAAAAATAGGCGCTCGTTTACAGCCATTTTTGCTACCTTCGTCGTGGCTTAATGCCTTAAATATTGAACTATTTACAGGAACTAATGGAGTTAAACGTTAAAAATCCGCTTGTATTCTTTGATCTAGAAACTACGGGCATTGACTTTGTAAAGGATAGAATTGTTGAAATCTGCATATTAAAGGTAATGCCAGGTGGCAAAACCGAGGTGAAAACGCGAAGAGTTAACCCGACGATACATATTCCGGCCCAATCTACCGCCATCCATGGCATAACCGATGAGGATGTAAAGGATTGTCCTACCTTTAAGGAGGTGGCAAAATCGTTGGTGCAGTACGTGGAAGGATGCGATTTTGCAGGCTATAACTCGAATAAGTTCGACCTGCCGCTATTGGCCGAAGAGTTTATTCGGGCGGATATTGACTTTGATCTTAAGAAGCGCAAGTTTATTGACGTGCAGACGATCTTCCATAAAATGGAGCAACGTACGCTTGCCGCAGCCTATAAGTTTTACTGCGATAAGGATTTGGAAAACGCGCATAGCGCCGAGGCAGATACGGTAGCCACCTACGAGGTGCTTAAATCGCAGCTTGATAGGTATTCTATTCTTCAAAATGATATCGATTTTCTTTCTGAATTTTCGGCTAAGACTCGCAATGTCGATTTTGCAGGGCGCATCGTTTTAAACGAGAAGGATGTTGAGGTATTCAACTTCGGTAAGCACAAGGGGCGTCCTGTAGTGGATGTTCTATCTTCGGAGCCCGGCTACTACGCTTGGATGATGAATGGAGATTTTCCGCTTTACACCAAAAAGGTGCTTACTCGTATTAAGCTAAGTATGATGCAAAAGTAGCTTTCAATAGCATGAAAATTATTTGTATAGGTCGCAACTATATAGACCACGCAAAGGAGTTAAATAACCCAGTGCCTTCCGAGCCTGTCTTTTTCTTAAAGCCAGACACGGCGTTGCTACGCAACAATGCCCCATTCTTTTATCCTGCATTTTCGAAGGATGTTCACTACGAGGTTGAGCTGGTTATTAAAATAAGTAAGGTAGGACGAAGCATTGGAGAGAAGTTTGCTTCGCGTTACTATAGCGAGGTTGGTTTAGGTATCGATTTTACGGCTCGTGACCTTCAACAACGTTGTAAGGAGCGTGGCTTACCTTGGGAGATGGCAAAGGCTTTTGACTTTTCGGCTCCGTTAAGTAGCGCTTTTTTGCCGATCGACAACATTGAGTCTGTGAGTAGCATTCCTTTTTCCTTGCTTAAGAATGGGGAAGTTGTTCAACAAGGTAATTCAAGCGAAATGATTTTCTCTGTAGATCGTATAATCTCGTACGTTTCGCAATTCTTTACGCTAAAAATAGGTGATTTGATATATACGGGAACTCCTGCAGGTGTAGGTCCTGTTCAAATAAATGACCGCCTGCAAGGTTACATTGGCGATACGCTGATGTTTGACTTTGAGGTAAAGTAGGAGGAGCGATCGCCGAATCGAATAAAAGAGGTGCTATGGGTAAAATTTGAAAGATGATTTTGCAGGTAGCACTTCTCGTTTTACAGCATCCTGTAGTGCCATAATAGCCGCTGGCATGTCATACGAAATGCTGATTACTGCCATCAAAAAAGAAGAAAACTGTCAATTTGTCTGTATTTGCCTTTTGGCATAAGTATTGACATATCTCTGTCAAACGAACAAAAGTAAACTGATTAAAAATACATACTATGGGTAAAATCATTGGTATCGACTTAGGAACAACTAACTCTTGCGTATCTGTAATGGAAGGTAATGAGCCAGTTGTAATTCCAAATAACGAAGGTAAAAGAACCACTCCATCGGTAGTTGGTTTCACAGAAAATGGAGAAATTAAAGTTGGAGATCCTGCTAAACGTCAGGCTATCACTAACCCACATAAGACTATCTACTCTATCAAGCGTTTCATGGGCGAAACCTACGAAGAAATTCGTAACGAAATTCCTCGTGTACCATATACCGTAGAAAAGGGTGAGAACAATACCCCTCGAGTAAAAATTAACGATAGACAATATTCACCACAGGAAATTTCTGCCATCGTTCTTCAAAAAATGAGAAAGACGGCTGAAGATTACCTTGGACAGGAAGTTACTGAAGCAGTTATTACTGTGCCAGCCTACTTCAACGACTCTCAGCGTCAGGCAACAAAGGAAGCTGGCGAAATTGCAGGACTTAAAGTTCGTCGTATCATCAACGAGCCAACTGCTGCAGCGCTTGCTTACGGCTTAGATAAGAAGGGGCAAGATATGAAGGTTGCCGTATTCGACCTTGGAGGTGGAACCTTCGATATCTCGATCCTAGAGTTGGGTGATGGCGTATTTGAGGTAAAGTCGACAAACGGTGATACGCACCTTGGAGGTGACGATTTTGACAACCATATCATCAACTGGTTGGCAGAAGAGTTCATGTCTGAAAATGCAAAGGTTGATCCACGTAAGGATCCAATGGCTCTACAACGTTTGAAGGAAGCTGCCGAAAAGGCTAAGATTGAGCTTTCGAGCACAACCTCTACCGAAATTAACTTGCCATACCTTATTCCTGTTGATGGTATGCCAAAGCACTTGGTTCGTACGCTTACTCGCTCTAAATTCGAGCAAATTTGCGACGATCTTATCCGTAGGGTGATTGAACCATGTAGAATTGCGCTTAAAGATGCTGGACTTTCGGCTTCTGAAGTTGATGAGGTGATTCTTGTTGGAGGTTCAACTCGTATTCCTGCAGTTCAAACTGAGGTTGAGAAGTTCTTTGGAAAAGCTCCTTCTAAGGGTGTTAACCCAGATGAAGTTGTAGCTGTAGGTGCTGCTATTCAAGGTGGTGTGCTTTCTGGAGATGTTACCGATGTACTTCTTCTTGATGTTACGCCTCTATCTCTTGGTATCGAAACAATGGGTGGTGTTATGACTAAGCTTATTGACGCTAACACTACGATTCCAACTCGTAAGTCGGAGACATTTACAACAGCTGCAGACAACCAGCCTTCTGTAGAGATTCACGTGCTTCAAGGCGAGCGTCCTTTTGCCCGTGACAACAAAACCATCGGTCGTTTCTCTCTTGATGGAATTCCTTCTGCACCACGTGGTGTACCTCAAATTGAGGTTACTTTTGATATTGATGCGAATGGTATCCTACACGTAACGGCTAAGGATAAAGCTACAGGTAAGGAGCAAAAGATTAGCATTACAGCATCATCAGGTCTTACTGACGACGAAATTAAGCGTATGCGCGAAGAGGCTAAGGCCAATGAAGAGGCAGATAAGCAAGCTCGCGAGAAGGTTGATAAGCTAAATCAGGCTGATTCTCTTATTTTCCAAACCGAAAAGCAGCTTAAAGAATTTGGTGATAAGATTCCTGCTGACAAGAAGAAGGATATTGAAGATGCGCTAGCGAACCTTAAAACAGCACATTCAAGTCAAGACATTGCTGCGATAGAAGAGGCTACACGTGTTCTAAACGAGCACTGGAATGCTGCATCTCAGCAAATGTATAATGCAGGTGGACAGGCTGGGCCTCAAGGTGGCGAGCAACCAGAAAACGCTGGTGCTGGTCAAAACGCCAACAACGGAGGTAAGGATGGTTCTGTTACTGATGTTGACTTCGAAGAGGTTAAGTAATTTTGATCGATATATAAGAAAAGCCCCGTAATAGGGGCTTTTTTATTATAAGGTGTTGCTATCTTAGCAATCTTAAAAAGAGGAATATGAGGTTGATGTTAGCTTTTATTGGTGGTCTGCTTTTCATTTCAGTGGGGGCAGTGGCGCAGCAGGATACTGTTTTTAATCAAATAGGCACCAGCGGAAAGAAGAATGGTTGGTGGAAAAAGTATTATCCAGATAGCACCGTGCAGTATATAGCCCAATTTAAGAACGATAAGCCGGTTGGCACAGTTAAGCGCTATTTTCCGAATGGGAAATTGCAGTCGTTGTTGATTTATCAAGAAGGCAATGATGCTGTTAAAGCACAAATGTTTAGTCGAGTAGGAACTCTTCTGGCAGAAGGCAGCTACGTGAAAAATAGAAAAGAAGGACAATGGAAAACTTATCGCCCTGATGGTTCAGTTTTTTATGTTGATGCCTATAAAGATGGAGTTAGGGAGGGGGCCTGCGATGGATTTTACCCTAATGGAGCACCAATGTATAAATATAAGTACGTTGGAGGTAAACGTGTCGGGTATGGAATACAGTACCATGAGAATGGGGCTATGATGGAAGAGGTCGTTTACAATGCCGAAGGGAAACCTAATAGCTTTTTTAGAGCATTTTACGATAGTAATGCAAAGAGGATTGAAGGTAAATATGTAAATGGTGAAAAAGAAGAAGAATGGATTACCTACAATGAGGATGGATCTGTTTTTTCGAGGGTAATGTATAAGAATGGTTACCCCGAAATAACTGATGATATGGTCAAAAAAGAAACAGAGATGCTTCGGACTTACTCTAAAATGAAAGGAAAAATAGAAGAGCCAAGCGAAGCGAATATTAGTAGGGAGTAAATTTGTTAAATAGTAAAAACTCTTATAACTTGTATGAAATTTAGATGCGAGTTATGAGAGTTTTTTTTGTTAGCCTCATTTCGTTGTTAATTATTCCAAATATTACATTAGGAACAACCTATTTTGTAACGTTTAAGTATAAAAAGTCGGTTGGGTATTCTATCTCAGACCCGAGTAAGTATTTGACCGCTAAATCTATCGAACGAAGGTCGAAACAACGAATTACAATTGATTCAACAGATTTACCTGTCAGCCGAGATTATGTAGCTGCAGTACAAAGTAAAGTAGGAAAGGTGCTTTATACCTCTAAATGGCTTAATGGAATTTTGGTCGAGGCTACTACAGAGCAGGCAAATGGTCTTTTTACATTGGATATGGTAAAGGATGTTGATGTGGCGTATGTTGCATTATCCAGTCAGGTAAGCCAAAAATTGGACGACCCGTACGATTTTGGAAATCCAGGACAAAGCACTGGGAGTGTTTATGGAGAAGCCTTTGAGCAAGTAAATTTAATTAAGGGGCAGTATTTGCATTCCAAAAAGTTTAAAGGAAAAGGAATAACTGTTGCAGTTATAGATGCCGGATTTGAAAATTATGAGGGGCTTTCTGTATTATCAGGCATGAGATCTAATGTTGTTGATTCTTATGACTATATCGCTAAATCAAACTTTCTTCGTGCTTCGGATGCTCATGGAACAAAAATACTATCGCTTTTAGCAGGTGTTAATGAGGGGCTATTCTATGGCTCCGCTATTGACGCAAGCTATGCTTTATACATAACCGAATCGAATCAATTTGAGCAAAAGGTTGAGGAGTATACCTGGTGCTTGGCCGCAGAGCGGGCTGATAGTATTGGAGTTGATATTATTACCTCTTCCTTAGGATATTCTAAGTTTGATATAGCTTCGATGAATCATACCGTTGCAGATTTATCTAAAAATAGGGCTCCCGTATCTGTTGCTGCCGGTTTGGCGGCAAAAAAGGGTATTCTTACCGTAATATCAGCAGGTAATGAAGGCAATAAGGCTTGGGGAGTAATAACGTTTCCGGCTGATGCCCCAGATGTAATCTCAGTTGGCGCTGTAACCAATGTTGGACGATTAGGTATATTTAGTTCTGTTGGCTTACCCAATACCACAAAACCAGAGGTTGTTTGCATGGGGGTTGCAACCTCGCTGGTTGATGCAAACGGGAATATTGTAAAGGGGAATGGAACTTCTTATGCAACTCCTCAAATTGCAGGTTTTGCAGCATGTTTGTGGGAGGCCTTCCCGAAGGCTACGGCATTAGATATTAGGACTGCAATTTTAAAATCTTCCTCAAATTATGCTGTACCAAATAACCAAATCGGATATGGAATTCCTGATTTTGAAAAGGCTTACTTGTCGTTGTATCAGGATTATCCAACAAAAGATCCGGTGGTGAGTATTGGCCCGAATCCTTTTTCAACCCATTTTACGATTCAAACAACAACCGCATTTACAGGGTTAGGACAGTATTACATATATGATTTGCAGGGGAGGCTGCTTATGCTAGGAACTCTTAATTTTAATAGAGGTGTTGCTCTGCTAAGCGATCTTGGAGGGTTGGATTCTGGACTTCATCTATTTAAAGTTATATTTGAAGGCGTAAATGTTACGTCTAAAATTATCAAGTTGGCTGATTGATGGAGCATCTTTCGTTATATGAATTACAGCAGAGAATAAAAAGTAGCCTAGAGACAGCCTTTCCGCTTCCTGTTTGGATTGTAGCGGAAATTAGCGAGTTGAAGGTGAACTACTCTGGGCATTGTTATCTTGAGCTGATAGAGAAGGATAATGCTGATAGTGTTAAGATTAAAGCAAAGGTAAATGCCAATATATGGGGAAACAAGTTTAGGCTGCTTAAAACTTATTTCGAAACGACGACAAGAATTGGGCTTACAGAAGGTTTAAAAGTTCTGATTAAAGTAGACGTTAGGTTTCATGAAATTTACGGTTTAAGTCTTAATATCGTGGATATTGATCCTGCTTTTACTGTTGGTGAAATGAAGTTGCAGCGCAATCTTGTTATCCAGCGTTTGATGGAGGAGGGGATAATTGACTTGAACAAGGAGTTTGATCTTCCTAAGGTTCCACAGCGAATTGCCGTTGTTTCATCTGCATCTGCTGCAGGATATCAGGATTTTTGCAACCAGTTGATGTCAAATGCTTTTGGTTATACTTTTTTGATTGAACTTTTCCCATCTGTTATGCAGGGGAATGAGGCTGAGTTATCTATAGTTGCTTCATTGGAGGCTATCTTTAGGAGGCTCGAGGACTTTGATCTGGTGGCAATTATTAGAGGAGGAGGTTCCCAAAATGATTTAGCTTGTTTTGATTCTTATAATATTGCTGCAAATGTTGCTCAATTTCCGCTACCTGTTATTACCGGAATTGGTCACGATAAGGACGAAAGTGTTACAGATATTGTCGCTCGTACAAGTTTTAAAACACCTACGGCAGCTGCTGCTTTCTTGATTGATATGGTGGCGGAATTTGAGGATGAACTACTTCGTTGTGCAGGAGAGATTAGCTACCATGCACGCAATCTTATCCAAGAACAGAGGATGGCTACGATGGATGTCGAATTTCATTTGCTCGATTGTGTAAAAACAATCGTTTCTGATTCTAAGTTTAATTTGGACTCCTTGGTTTATGGTATATCAAAGGGAGTTAGAGGGAAGCTGCTTATTCAGCAGCGGTTTGTAGACAGCTATCTTAACCGAGTGGATAAGGCGACTGTTCGGTTGATAAATGCAAAAACGGACAATCTCGTACGATATAAAAATGCCGTTTTAAGCAATGCAAAGTTAAGAATGATGGAGCAATCTCATTATTTGGAAAATCTGCTTGTTCGCATCGAATCTTCAAGTCCTCAGGAAATTCTAAAAAAAGGGTATTCTTTGACTCTTTTTGAAGGTAAGATTGTGAGGGACGTGTCGGAGCTGAAGGGGAAGGAGTTGGAAACGCTATTAGAATCAGGTCGAGTAGTTAGTGCCGTTAAAGAAGTCGAAAATATAAATCCGTTGATATGGCAAAAAAAGAGTTAACTTACAATGATGCGTTAGAGGAATTGAAAGGAATCTTACAGCGTCTTGAAGGTCAGGAGGTGAACATAGATCAGATTGCTACAGATGTGAAGCGTTCATCGGAATTGATAAAGTTTTGTAAGGAAAAACTTCGTAAGACAGAGGAGGAGGTTGATACAATTCTTCGGGATATGAAGGAATAAAAAAGAGGTCCTAATGGACCTCTTTTTTTGTTATTTCAGCTTCGTGATTTTACGAGGTTGAATCATGTTTTCTGGTTTTAGAATGTTGTCTAGCTCGTCCTGAGAAAGGAGGCCTTTTTCAAGTACTAAGCTGTATACACTCTTTCCTGTTTCAAGAGCTTCTTTGGCAACTGCTGTAGAATTCTCATAACCAATGTAAGGATTAAGAGCAGTTACAAGGCCAATTGAGTTATGAACAAGGTTACGGCAGTGCTCAACGTTTGCTGTAATACCTTCAACGCACTCTTCTCTTAGCGTACGCATTCCATTTCTCAGAAGTTCGATCGACTCGTGGATGCTATACACAATGATAGGTTCCATTACGTTAAGCTCAAGTTGACCGGCCTCGGCAGCCATTGTTACGGTAAGGTCGTTACCGATAACCTTAAATGCGATTTGGTTTACAACTTCAGGAATAACTGGGTTTACTTTACCTGGCATAATTGATGAACCTGGTTGCTTTGGAGGTAAGTTAATTTCTCCAATTCCAGTTCTTGGACCAGATGAAAGAAGTCTTAGATCGTTACAAATCTTTGAAAGTTTGATTGCAAGACGTTTAAGTGCAGATGAGTACATTACAAATGCTCCGGTGTCTTGAGTTGCTTCAACTAGGTTTGCTGCTTGCACAAGAGGCAACTCTGTGATGCGAGCAAGAATTTTGGTTACTAGTGGAGCGTAGTCAGGATCAGAGTTAATTCCTGTACCAATTGCAGTTGCTCCCATGTTGATTTCATGGAATAACTTAACGTTTTGTTCCAGCCTGTCAATCTCTTCGGAAAGAGTTACAGCGTACGCCTCAAACGCTTGTCCCAAAGTCATAGGAACAGCATCTTGGAGCTGCGTTCTTCCCATTTTGATGACATCCTTAAACTCAACACCCTTTTGGCGGAAAGCATCAATAAGCTGCTTCAGCACTTCGATAAGCTCGCGGTTGCTGAATACTACAGCAAGCTTTACCGCTGTTGGGTAAGCGTCGTTTGTAGATTGGGATAGATTAACGTGGTTGTTGGGGTGAACAATTTTGTATTCGCCCTTTTTTTTGCCCATAGAAACTAGCGCCATGTTGGCGATAACTTCGTTGGCATTCATGTTGGTTGATGTTCCGGCGCCACCTTGAACCATGTCTACAATAAAATGCTCGTTCAACGAACCCGATTTTACTACTTTACATGCTTCTGCGATTGCATCCTTAATGCTAGGCTCTAGCAAACCAAGCTCGCAGTTCGCTTCTGCTGCAGCTTCTTTTACAAGAGCAAATGCTTCAATAAGTTTTGGGAAAAATTTTAGCGTTACACCGCTTATATTAAAATTCTCAAGACCTCTTAAAGTTTGGACTCCAAAAAATGCTTCTACAGGCACTTCTTTGTCTCCAAGCAAGTCGTGTTCAGTTCTTGTTTTCCCAGAAAATGGGATATTTACATTTTGAGAACTGAGTTTGGCAAATAAGCTTTCCATGCTTTACCCTCCAGTTTATACGTAAAATAAAGTTCGGCAAAGATACGAAATCTTTGTTGCCATTGCACAATTGAATTTTAAGTTTATTGGGTTAATTATTGTTTGAATTGTAAGTGTTATTCCAGTTTTCGCTTTTAAACCGTAATACGAAGTGTCGTGTTGTGGTATTCAGGATGAACTGAAAGCAATGAGGTTTCAGGATGTGTAACTAAAGAAATTGGATGATTGTGTCAGAGATAGGGATGTTGGTAAAAACAACGCTTTTTGGTGTGTGTTACTTGTTCACTGCCCCTTTTTTGATGAATATCTGATTTATAACTGTGCCTAAAAAATATATATTCACCAAAAAGCGTTGTTATTGGGACAAAAGTATGTTTTGAGAAAAAAACGTGCAAATGTCATCGCTGTCATTTTTTTTTGTCTATCTTAGAGTTGCTGTAATCAACGTTATGAAGGATGTTGGAAAGACTAAAGGCTAGGGTAGAAGAGGAGTTTGGAGAAAAGATAACAACTGTAAAGCATTGTCAGATTTTATCCGAATCTATACGCGATAAATGTGGTGGTACTGTAAGCGAAACTACGCTTAGGCGTCAGTGGAACTTGCTATCAAAAACGTCAAAACCATCGCTTCATACATTAAATTTGCTATCCCAGTATGTCAATTATGAATCTTGGGATGATTTTCTTGCGAAAAATTCGAAAGTAGAAGCAAGCCGCGATGAAGTTTTTCAGTGGCATTTAGGTAAGCAAAATGCAGAGAAGTACTCTTTAGGTTCTGTTAACTATTTATTTAAAAGAGCAGGGATTGCCGCAGAGGATGTTATAAAACGCTACTTTGTGGACGATAGCATTGGTGCTCTGCTTGACTCTAACTTTAAGGCAACAGCATTAGTTGGACCTGGTGGATATGGGAAGTCTTTGGGAATGGCCTCGTGGGTATATCGCCATGTTAAAAAGCGGCGGTTTGAAGACAGTATCATATTTTTTATAAATGGTAGCCAGGTTGATGGCCTTTATAATTCGAGCGTTTCCATAGCGAGTTGGCTCTCAACTCAAGTCTTTCGTACAGGCGATAATGTATTTGCTAATAACGATTACCTCTCCAATCGCCAGTTTATCCTGATTGTTGATGCATTGGATGAAATTGATAGTACGCTTACAAAATCGAATACTTTCTTTAAAAAGCTGGTAGATTTTATCGGAACCTATGAGAATGTAAAGGTTGTCGTTTCTGCCCGAACTAGCGTATGGTCAAGAGAGTTGGTTTATGAAATTTTGGGACACGAAAGTTCGCACTCCCAGTGGATGGGGTTGATAACTAATCCGCTAAATGGTGATGCAACAAATCTACCTCCTTTGAATTACAAGGAAATTCAGGATGTTTTAGATAATCAGATCAATAAAAAAAATAGGAAAAAGAAGATTATTGTCGATCACTTAAATTTTGCGCTAAAGGAGACTGTTTCGCATCCGTACATGCTTAAAATATTTGTCTCTATCTATTCTGAAGAGATGCTCTTGCTGCAAAATTACAATGATTTGATTGATGAATTTGTAAGCCGAGAGATTGTAAATTCGAAGTGGGCTGCGGAAAAGTTGGATATCATAAACTTTATTCTTAAAAGCCAGGATTATGGTAAGCGGTTGCAGCCTGTAAAGAAGAACGACTTAAAGGATAAGTACCCCGTTCATTTACGGAAAAACGGGAACTATTTTGCCGCCTATGAGCATCTGCTCGCTTTTGGTATTTTGTCTGAGGAGACGGTCGAAAATCGATTTAAAAACATGGTGACTCAAGTCGATTTTTCGCACTCCAACCTTAGGGATTTGCTTATTATTAGGTACGTTGTAGAACGGAATAATGGTGTAGATTTCAACTTGTTCAAGATTGTTGATCAGGAATACTGTAATTCAGACTTAAAGGTTCGCATTGTCAATGGGCTGTATGCTTTAGCTTATTCAGAAAACAACTTCGATGCTTTAAAAGACTTTTACTCGCTACCTCCCTCTATTACTTTGGATAAGGATATTCTTAGAGCAAGCATTTTTCAGTTTAGATCGGATAGGCCAATTCAGAGCTTGCTGATTAAGGAGTATGGAAAATATACTGCTGCAAAAGAAAATCTTACGAATAACATTTTTGATTTTGATGGGCTAAATACATCGTTTAATAAAATGTTGGAGACGCTTCTTCCTTTGGCCAATACGCCGAATGAGCGGATTTACTGCTTAGCAGGACTGGCAATTTCCAACGCGCAGCTTCTTAAATACGACGACTTTTTAGGGTTATCTGCCGACTTATTTGATATTAAGGTTGACAAAACGATTGGCACTTATTCGTTAATTATCTACGGTATTTGGAAGATTTACTATGCATATATTCTGCATAATAAGGAGTACATCGCTTCTTTGCTCGATGATTTGCATCGGGTCGAAGAGTTTTACGTGGCTAGGTATGAAAATAAGACGTTGGCAAGAGTAAACTTCTACTTAGAAATTATACCACACCTACTTCTTTTTAAAGATTCGAGGCGTGCAAACTCTCTATTGCAGTCTTTTTCTGACATTTCCCTACCTAAAGTTATTGATGATCCTAAAACATTAATGGCAATTGATTTATACAAGAAGTTGTGTAACGAAGAAAATGGCGTATTAAAGGAACTAACTCCTTTCGAATCGTTTACTTTAGAGCGTCAGATCAACTCGTTGTCGTTGAACCAAAGTTATATTAATAGAATTTGTGCTTATGTTTTGCTGGCCTACAGCTGTTTAAGAATGAACGATCAGGAGAAGTTTATGTACTACTACAGAAATGCTCTTGAAATATCGGGAAACTGCAAGTACAAGTTGGCAGAGGTTGCTCTTCTTAAATATTTAGCGAAGATACTAGCCGAGGTTAATCTACACAAAGAAGCACAAAGCTTTAGAGACTACTCCGTAACGTTGGTAGAGCGTCATTTCGAAAATTTCTATGATTTGGTATAGGCTTAGTTTCTTGTTTTGTAGACTTTCTTGAGGTAGAGATAGTTCATCGGATTAGGTTCTAAGCCATGGATGTTAGTCTTTACAAATCGTACAGCTTTATCAAAGTATAGAGGAATACATGGCGTTTCGTTTGCTAAGATGGCGCTCATTTTTGCAAATGTTGCAGCTCTTGCTTCTGAAGTCTGCGTGAATGACAGTTCGTATAGCTTATCAAATTCCTGATTCTTGAAGCGTGTATAGTTTGGTCCATTAGGACTTTCGTTTTTTGAGTAGAATAGGGCCATGTAATTTTCTGGGTCGGGATAGTCCGCGATCCAAGATCCCCTGAAAAGAGGTAGCTTTCCTGATGCCATTTGCTGGCGGAATGAAGGTCCAGGAACAACATCAATTTCGATATTCAGCCCTAAAAGCGACAAATCGTGCTGTATGAACTCTATCAAATCGACATAATCCTCCGTTGTAGTTATTGTGATGGTCGAGATTCCTTTTCCATTGGGATGTCCAGCCTTTCTTAATAGTTCTGCAGCAAGAGTGGGGTTGTAGGCGTAGGGTTTCTCTGTATATCCTAGGCCGGGAATTGAGGTTGGGACAATGCCACTTTCTGCAGCAGTTGCAATATTCTTTCGAAGGTGCTTTAGCATTTTATGCCTATCAAAGCCAACTGCAATCGCTTTTCGAACAAGCGGGTTCATTAAAGGATGATTGGAGGCTAGGTTTTGAGTCACCCCTAGGTATTCGCTGTTTAGGTAGGGCGATTCAAGCATCTTTATCCTACTTTTATACTTGGGGTTTAACTTTCCTGAGTTGGTGATAATCTCGTCTTTGGTAGATTGGTTAACGCCAGAGATAAAGTCTAAACTTCCCCTTATGAACTCCATAAATTCAGAGTACTTATCGGTAATGAAGGATATGTTGATTGCATTTAAGTAAGGTAATCGTTTCCCATTACCATCAAATTCGAAGTAGTTGGGATTCTTTACCAGAACCAGCATTTCTCCTTCTCTCCACATTTTAAACTTGAAGGGGCCAGTCCCAACGGGGTGCTTGCGAAAATCATCCTTATAGATGCTGATAGCCTCGTGAGGCACAACGTATGCAACAGGCATTGCCAGCATTCCTAGGAAGTAGGGGGCTGGTTTGGTTAACTTAATCTGTAGTGTTGAGTCATTTAATGCGAAGAAACCGTTGCTGTAGAACGTAGTATCGATGCCGGAAAACACCCATCGGCTGGGGGAGGCAACTTTGTCGTCGAGCACACGATTAAAAGAGTACACAAAGTCTGCAGCAGTAACTCGCCTTCCTTTTCCGTTGGGAAAGGCTGGATCGTCGTGGAAGGTTACGTCTTTGCGGAGGTGAAAGGTGTAGATTAGCTTATCGGCGCTGGACTCCCACGATTTAGCAATGGCCGGTTCTACCGCGAGGCTGTCGTTAAGCTGCACAAGCCCGTTAAAAATTTGAACGGTAGGCCATATGGTTGGAAGGTTGGTGGCAAATGCTGGGTCGAGGGTGGCTATTCCTTTAGATTCGTTGAATCGGAGAACATCGTATAGCTCGCTCTTTTTGTTGGAGCAACTAAAAAGGCTAATAGCCAGCGCAAATAGGAGGAATTTCTTTATCACTTTGTAAGATTGCTGCTTTTGTAGCCAAAGATATTAAAAACGGCACGTTTGGCAGCCGCTTAACTGAAATAAAAACGCCCATCCATTGGACGGGCGTTTTGCTATAATCATCTTACAATAGTCTAACAGCAGTGCCGCTTACCGAAACCATAAGCATACTTTGTCCAATTGTTTCGTAGTCGATGTCAATTCCTACGACAGCATTGGCTCCTTTACGCTGTGCATCTTCAATTACTTCGCGAAGGGCGGTATCTTTGGCTTCTTTTAAAACCTCTTCGTACGAGGAGGATCGTCCGCCAACGATGTCCCTAATTCCTGCCATGAAGTCTCTGAAAATGTTGGCTCCAATCACGGTTTCGCCTGTTACAATGCCGAGGTATTCAACAATTTGACGTCCCTCGATGGTTGGGGTTGTGCTTACAATCATAGTTTTAGAATTGTATTTAGCGTAAAGTTAGCAAATCTTTTGGATGAATAGTAGCGATTCTGGTTATACGCTTGGCGTTTATTGGCTTCTATTTTTGAAGAAACCGCTTTAGGTGATTAACTTTGCGGTACTAAAAAGAGAGAAATTGATTTACCCTAACAATTTTGAGGATAAAGTTGGCTTCGACCGTATTCGTCAGCTAACCGAACGTTACTGCGCAACCGAATTGGCAAAAGATAAGCTCCGTTTATCGACCTTTTCGACCAGCTACGAGTGGATTATCCGTGAGGTTAATCTGGTGGAGGAGTTGCGGCAGATACTGATGATGGAGGAAGGATTTCCTCAGTCGGGATATGTAAATGTGGATAACCTTTTAAAGAAGCTCAATATCGTTGGCACGTTCCTCGATTCGGAGGAACTGGTGCTGCTTCGTAGCGCTTTGGAGGTTGTAAATGCAATTGTGTCATTCCTGAATAATACGGAAGAGGGCAAGTATCCTTACCTGCTAACCATGTCGGAAGGTATAACTAGCTTTCCGCAGGTTGTTGCCGATATCGATCGTATCATCGACCGGTTTGGCCGGGTAAAGGACAACGCTTCTCCGAAGCTCCAAGAAATTAGAAGGGAGATACATGCCAAGGAGTCTCAAATATCTCGGCGCATGGCAGCCATTCTTAAGCACGCGCAATCGGAAGGCTTTGTAGAGGACGATGTTCAGATATCCATACGCGAAGGACGCCCCGTGATTCCTGTAAGCGCCGCCAACAAGCGCAAGATTCGTGGCTTTGTGCACGACGAATCGGCTACGGGAAAAACTTTTTACGTGGAGCCTATCGAGGTGGTGGAGCTCAACAACGAAATTAAGGAGCTGCATTACGACGAGCGCCGCGAGGTGATTGCCATCTTAACGGCCTTTGCCGATAAGCTGCGTCCGATGCTTCCCGATTTAATGGGGGCTATAGATTACATGGCCACCGTAGATTTTATCAAGGCTAAGGCAAAGTTGGCCCTCGATATCGATGCGGTAAAGCCCATTTTGGTAGACTATCCAAACTTGAGCTGGCGAAACGCCAAGCACCCCATACTGACGTTAACCTTGCGCAAGGAAGGGAAAACGGTTGTCCCTTTAAATATCGAGCTAACCAAAGAAAACCACCTGCTGCTTATATCAGGGCCCAACGCTGGGGGTAAGTCGGTTTGCCTAACCACGGTGGGGTTGCTGCAGTACATGCTTCAGTGCGGCTTTCTGGTGCCTCTGTCCGAGATTTCTGAAATGGGAATTTTCGAAAGCCTATTTATCGACATTGGCGATGAGCAAAATTTGGAGAACGACCTAAGTACCTACAGCTCGCACCTTCTTAATATGAAGATGTTTTTGCGTGGGATCAGCGATAAGTCTATAATTTTAATTGACGAGTTTGGATCGGGAACAGAGCCTACAGTAGGAGGTGCCATTGCCGAATCGTTGCTCGGGCAGTTTGTTGAAAAGAAAACCTTTGGCGTTGTAACCACCCACTTCTCCAACTTAAAATACTATGCTGCCGAAACAAAGGGCATCGTAAACGGTGCGATGATGTTCGATGTGCATAAGATTCAACCGCTGTTTAAGCTCGAAATGGGAAAACCAGGCAGCTCGTTTGCCTTCGAGATTGCCCGTAAGATTGGCTTACCCGAAAGCGTGCTGGCTTCGGCTGCCGAAAAGGTGGGCGACGACTACGTGAATATGGAAAAGCAGCTGCGACAAATTGCTCGCGACCGTAACTACTGGGAGAGCAAGCGTGATAAAATTAAGCGCAACGAGAAGCGTTTAGAGGAGCTGGTTGAAAAGTACGAGAAGGATCTTTCTGAAATTAAGGATTTACGGAAGGATGTGGTGGATAAGGCGCGGCAGGAGGCTAAGGGCATCCTATCCGAAGCCAACAAGAGCATCGAGCGTACCATTCGCGAGATAAAGGAAAGCAACGCCGAAAAGGAGAAAACCCGTATTGCACGCCGCCAGTTTGAGGAGGCAAAGGAAAAGATAGAGGAGGATGCCTCGTCGGAGGATGAGCGTATTGCCCGAAAGATGGAGCAGCTTCGTTTACGGCAGGAGCGCAAGGGGAACAGGGCCGACTCAGCACCAAAGCCCGAGGCCAAGAAACCTCAAAAGCCGCTGGAACTTGGCGACAAGGTAAGGCTAAAAGGGCAGGACGCCGTTGGTGAAATTACCCAGCTTTCTGGAAAAACCGCAACGGTTGCCTTTGGGCATATCTACACCTCCGTTAAGATCGACAAGCTGGATAGAGCCTCGAACGCGGAGTTTCAGCAAAAGATCAGGGACGACCGTAAGGTTTCATCGGCTGTTGTAGAAATGGGAACCCGTCGTAACAACTTTAAGAGCAATGTCGACTTGCGCGGTATGCGTGCCGATGAAGCGCTGGAGATTGTTCGTGATTTGGTAGACGAGGCCATCATGCTCAGCATCTCCGACCTCAGAATTTTGCATGGTAAGGGGAGTGGCATTCTGAAGCAGCTCATTCGCGATTACCTAAAAACGGTTGATCTTGTAAAAACGATGGGCGACGAGCGCGAGGAGCTCGGTGGAGCAGGTATAACCATCGTAAAGTTGGATGTCTAGCTTGTTTTGTTTAGGGTAAAACCCTGTAAGGATCAGGATCGCGTTGCCTCTTTTTTCGGGTAACGGAGATATGTATAGCGAAATTGATTTAACGAAGAGATAGAAAAGGGCCCCACTCTAGCATTTCCTAGAATGGGGCCTTTCTTATTCTTTTCGCTTTACGGATGGTGCCGTTTGCTGCTGGATACATTCTCTGCCGTCCACTCTACTCTTTTCCGTAGTTCGGATTGGCGGTTTTGGCAGCTCTCTACCTCGCAAATAGGGCAGGCCTTAGCATGACAATCTTCGATATGAACGCTAAATTCTACCTGCTCGCCGTACTTTTCGAAGGCTAGGCACTCCAGCGCGTTGGCCTCGTAGTGCGCCTCCTTTACGGTAATGTACCAAGGTACAGTAAGGTGGCAGTCGATATGGTACACCGCGCCGTACTTTACTATGCGGAGGTTGTGCAGGTCTACCCACTGCCTGTGCCGATGCTGGTTAAGGTGCTCTACCAGCTCCTCTATGAGCTTCATATCTGCCTCGTCCATGATTCCGGCAAGCGCATGGCGAACAATTTTTATCCCTTGGTAAATAATTAGTAGCGCAAAGATGATGGCCGTTGTGGCATCGAGCCAAGCCAACCCTGTAAACTTTAAAATAACTAGCCCTACAATGATTCCTACGGTGGTGTAGGTGTCCGATTGAAGGTGCTTGCCGCTGGCAACCAGCGCTAACGAGCTATTTTTCTTCCCTCGCTTAACGGCAATGCTCCCAATTACGTAGTTTACGATAGCCGAAAAGAGTACGAGGTAAATTCCATAGTCGAGCTGGGCTAGGGGAGTTGGGTTAAAAAGCGCGTTTACCGACTTGTAAATAATGGCAACCCCTGCAATGGTAATGAGCGCTCCTTCTATCCCTGCCGAAATGAACTCCACCTTTCCGTGACCGTAGGGGTGGTTTCGGTCTTTGGGTAACGACGAAAGGTAAAGGCTGTAGAGGCCAACGAAGCCCCCAATCACATTTACGATACTCTCCATTGCATCTGTAAAGATGGCTATGGAGCCTGTGATGTACCAAGCAATAAACTTGATGACAAATAAGCTTACTGCAACTACGGCAATAAGTTTTTGATAGTTGTAGTTTTCCTTCGAGGTTGCCTGCATGCCTAGGGGGATTTTAGGCAAAGATAGGTTAACTGCTGTTATAGACAAAGAATTTAGCCCTTATCGAGAGGAATGATGCCGCTTGATAAGCACAAAATATTATAACTTTGCTCCGTTTTTTGATTTGGTATAAGGTTTGCAAAAGAGTTTTGGATTTTAATCATCATTCTTACCGTTGGTATACCTGAAATTTTTTAAGAAGAGCAACTGCTATGCTTGGTAAAAGGGCATAGCTACTAAACTATTATGGCAATGAACTACCGCATGCTAGTCCTAGATATGGACGATACCTTGCTTACAGACGATCATAAAATATCGGAACGAAATAGAGACTTACTGCTTAAGGCCCAGGAGAAGGGCGTTAAGGTGGTGCTTGCTTCGGGAAGGCCTACCCCTGCAATGGTTGGCTACGCCAAAGAACTGCAGCTCGATAGGTTTGGCTCGTACATCATCTCCTTTAACGGGGCTGTTATTACCGACATGTCGAACAACCAGCAGATATTTGAGCGCACGCTTACCACCGAAGAGGTGCACAGCCTGCACGATTTTAGCTTGATGCACAATGTTCACATTATCACCTACTCCAACAAGGGGATTATATCAGAGAGCGAGTCGGAGTTTATTAACATCGAAAAGAACCTAACAGGGCTGCCATTAAATCTGGTTCCTTCGTTTAAGGATGAGGTTAACGAGCCTACCGTTAAGTGTATTCTTCTTGACGATCCCGAGCGCCTGAAAGGGGTTGAGCGGGTTCTGAAATCGGAACGAAAAGACCTAAGCGTTGCTTTCTCAAAGCCGTTCTTTTTAGAGGTAATGCCTCAGGGAATTGATAAGGCCGCAAGTATAGAGGTGTTGGCAAAGAAGCTTAACATTGCGCAGGAACAAATTATTGCTGTGGGCAACGCCGGTAACGACCTCTCCATGATAGAGTATGCTGGCTTGGGTGTTTGGGTTGATAACGTAACGCCCGAACTTAGAGATAGGGCAGACTTTATTGTCGCCTCCAACATGAACGACGGCGTGGCCGAAGTGGTAGAACGGTTTTTATTAAATTAAGCACTCCATAATCTAAGCGCTGCTCTCTTCTACGAGCGGTGCTTTTTTATTTCTCCTCGCTTTTTTTGTTGATGAGTTTGCTAATGGCACCTATAAACCAGGTGTAGAAGTTGTCGTAGATGATGCCGCCAAGCAGGCAGATGAAAACTACCGTAATGGGCTTAAGCGGAATGTTTTCGCCCGTTAGTAGCATGGGGATGGAGTAGGATATTCCAAGAATAACCACGCCGATAATGGCGCCATGAGCGGTAATGAGCAGCAGGTTTGCAGTTTGGTTCAGCTTCTGCTTAGCCCGTATGGTGTCGTTAATAACTCGGCCAATGGCCCCCACAACGCCAAACGCCATTGCCGTAATAATAAAGCTAACACCTGTAGGGATATGCTGGGTGTAAGGAAAAACCTTAAGGATAAGACCGTACTGGCGTACCATTCGGTACAGCTCGTAGTTGTGGTAGGTGGTTCCCTTGTACTCCACCTCCTTTTTTTCGAGCTTAAGGGCGTTTTCGTACATCTGCTCGTTTTGGAGAATCACGTATCCGCCCGTTCCGAAGTAGAGCGCGGCAATAAAAATAAGGAAGAAGGCTGCTGTTTTCATTATTTATGGTGCTGTTTGTTGAGTGGATGCACTTTGGTGCTGGCTCGCACTATCAAAACAGCGCTTTTTTTCAGTTTGTTCGTTTGGAGGCTCAAAAAGTTGCAGGGCTGTCGTTGCCTACGGTATCTGCATGTAGGTAAGGTTGCTCAAAAATCCGTTGGCTTTGTAGAAATCGATAGTTTTCTGGTTCTCCGATGCAACGTAAAGCCCAATTTTGCAGCATCCATTCTGCTTTAACCAGCTTACGTGGCGGCTTAGCAGCTGCTTCCCGATTCCTTGTCCTCGTAAGGTTTCGAGAACATGAAGCGACACAACTTCACCCTCGCCGTTTTCGTACTCGGAGATGCAGTAGCCTACTACGGTATCGTTTTGCGCTGCTACGGTTATCTTATACTGCTTCTGCTTGCTGGCAAAAAGCGACTGCATGCGCGCTTCGAAGCTCAGGTTTAGGTACTGACTTTTGAAGTGTGGCTCCATTGCCGCGAGGTAATCGCGGTTCCTTATCCAAAGCTCTTTTATGATACTTACTTCGTTGGGTAGGATTTCTTTATAGGTAACCATGTCTTTTGTTTTAGGATTTATACTAAAGGTAGCGATTTTGTATAAATAAAATACCAGCACCCTGTTGGCAGAACGCTTTGAGGATGCTGGTACTTTGCTTACGACCTAATTTACTCGGTAAACAGCGATTCGTTGCTAATCGTCATAGGAATGGTCATCTCATTAGGTAGCTTCGCGCTGGCTTTTACCAACGCTTTTCCATTCATTGTTTGACTTGTTTGGGCTTGAATTGTCCAACCTGTATTTTTGTCAACCTTAAAAAGAGAAGCTACTTTTCCTTTTAAATCGTACTTTATAGGAAAACCGTTGATTAAGGTGTAATCGTTACTGGGTGAGGATTGAATGTCTGAATTACCCGCTATAATATAGTACTCCTTATTCGACTCTTTTAGCTCGTACTTGTTTTGCAATTCTGCTTTTATATTTGTTTGGAGCTCGCTTTTGTTAGTCCATTTGTCTCCAACCACAACCTCCTTTTCTGGAAATATGGCAGATAGCATCTCGATGTTTCCTTTAATGGAGTTTTCGCCAAACGATTGGGTGACTTGTGCCTTAATCTGCTCCTTTTGCTGGTCGGAAAGTTGGGGGAAGCTGTCGAAGATGTTGTTGTATAACGAATTTAAGTTTCGTACCTCCATAACTTTACCCTGTTGCGACAGCTTTATTTCAAATGGCTTATCCTTCATCTTGCTAAAGATAGAGGAAACAATGTCGTTAGGATTGTTTTTCTCCGAGCTAAATTCAAGTACTTGGGCTGGCGTGCTTATGCTCATCGCTAGGCTCGAAAATCGAACCTCCATGTTGTATTCGGAGTTAACAATGTCGAGCACCTTAAAGGTTGTTTTGGCCGACATGCTCATGTTTATAGCGTTAGGTTGCCCATTAATGGTTTGGTTAATCGCTATTTTCGATGTTTGATTTTGGGTGTAGGTTTCTCCCTTACGTAGCTTAAGTCCGAGCTTTTCCGCTTGACCATAGCAGAGGCTCGCGGCTACTGTTGCAAGAACAATGCAGCAAAATTTTTTCATGTAAAACTATTCTTATACGTCGATGGTTATTTTTCTAGATCGTTTTATCTAGCCTTTGTTTTTAGTTTACTTAGCAGCTGGCGCTATTTGCCTACTTTAATCCCTTCTTGTACTCCACTATTTTAAAGAAATCGGCTAGCTGCGCTGGGCAATCGATGCTTAGTATTAGCGGAATGAGCTTACCAATGGGCTTGCTAGCAGCAAAGGTATCCTTTATCGACTCTTCGATATCCAGCAGTGCAACTCCCTCCATGTTCCTCTCTGTAAAGTAGAAGGAGGTCTTTACGAATCCTTCCCATACCGAAAGCCAGAATACGGTCTTCTTCTTAAAGATAACCTTACAAAGCCACGCCTTACCATCCTTGTAGTAGTTCCACTCTGGAGTTAGCAGGTAGGTGTTGGTGGCGGTGCTCATCAGCTCTGCAAATGTGGGGTAGCATTCTCCTAGCACCTGTTCTAATACTTCGGGTGTTGGGACAATTTGCTCGTCGCGAAGTAGCATTGTTTCCATACTGATAGTAGCAAAAGGGTTGGTATGCTTATTAGTTAGGATGGCCACGCCTTGTACTTGGTGACCGCTGCTTTTTACTTGTTTTGTACGAAGCTCATTTCTTGGCAGGTCATGCTAGCCACAAATTCGGTTATCTCGTAGCTGGCTACCCCATGAATGTAGAAGGGATCTTCCTTTACGATGTCGTCGAGCTGCGTACGGCTGGCCGCATTGGCAAGTATTACACCTCCCGTGCGAGGAACTTTTCGTCCTGATGCCAGAAAGTTACCCAGCGAGTAGTGCTTTTTTAGGAATGCAACGTGCGCATCGAGGTGGCTATCTACCGTTTCGAGCGGTGCTGTGTAGGTTAAGGATACAATGTACATGTTTTTTTACCTTATATTTTGCTCTAAAGATACCTATCTTTTTGTAATGTAGCGTGGCTGTAGAATTTTGCGGGGTGATGGCTGCAGGGGGTGTGCTCATAGGCTGGTATAACTGCGTTAACCCTGCGCTATTCGGTAAAACCCTTGTCTTTCATACCCTCTATATTAGTAAAGAGGGCCATTCCTGTCTTCATTTTTCTGAATTGAGCCTTTTCGTAGAACCGTTCTTTCCCGGGCGAAGCGTATAGAATAAAGCTGCAGTCGGGGCATTGCTGAACGATGCTCTCTAAAATTAGCTTCCCAATACCCTTTCCCTGATACGATGGCAGGACGGCCACGTCGTAGATCGCGGCTTGGTATGCTCCGTCGGAGATGGCCCTTCCAAAGCCCACCATTAGGCTGCCATCAAAAACAAATACAACGGCTTGGCTGTTGCTAAACGCCTTTTCGTGGATGTGGCTTTGGTGATAGCCCATTCCCACTAGCTTTAACGTTTCCACCACTTGGTTCCAGTCGATGTTTTGAATGCTGTGCTGTAGGTGCAGGTTCATGTGTAAGGTGTTGGGTTGTAAACTCCGAGTAAAGTTAGCTTCTAAAAATAAATAAAAAGGGGTTTCCTGTAGGAGTTTTTGCTGGTAGTATGCAAAAAACGGGCATATAATGGCATGTAGGGGGCTTTTACCTTTGGGGTTAGCTTGCTATATGGAGCTAACGTCCCAGTAAATTTCTTCGTTGTCTCTTCTCTTCGATGGTATTTCGCGTAAAATTTCTTCGTTATCTCTTCTCTTCGATGGTATATCGCGTAAAATTTCTTCGTTGTCTCTTCTCTTCGATAGTATATCGCATAAAATTTCTTCGTTGTCTCTTCTCTTCGATGGTATATTGCGTAAAATTTCTTCGATATAGGCTGAATTTACAGGGATTAGGGTTCGTTTTTATGGTCGATGAAGGTCGTTTAAGGAGATGCCCAAATTTTTTGAAAAAAAGTGGCCTCAAAAAATTACCTTTTTAAAACAACCAATGTTTAATAGTATAGACAATAATATTGTTTAATATTTAAAGATCTAATACTATGAACAAACCTTTGTTCAATCCTCGTTTTTTGGACGATGATTTTGAAAATGTACTGAAGGAGCTAACTGCATTGGAAGCTCTGACGAAAGGAAAGTTAGATTCATTCACTCCTGCAGAGCGTAGGCGCTACGGGAAAACTGGGAATAGTACCATGGAGTGGGCTTCCCGTATTCTAGAGTATATGGATCAAAATAACGATTTTGTTCCATACCTTCTCGATAAGGAGGAGTACAGGCGTAAAATTGAGCTGCACAAGGGTATGCGTCCAATAATTAATCGTCTTAGAGCGTTATTGGAAAACTGGGAAGATACCGAGATGATGATTAAGTTTGATATTGATTCAAGTGCACGGAGCTACTATCAAAATATAAAGATGTTAGCTTCTAAGAATGCGCCTCATGCACAAACCATATTCGACGATCTTTCTACTCGTTATGCCAACCTTGGCCGTAAGGAGATTACCGAAGAACCAAAGGAATCTACAAAGAATTAGCTGTTCGATCTACTTAACGGGAGCTTGATTTAAGCAGATAAGGGGAGGGTAGTGGCCTATCATCCCTGCGTAGGCCGGGATCTGGTGGGCATGGTATCGCTAACTTTCATCCTGTTTTCTTAGATTCAAATCGCGTTACCTATAAAAATGCACCTTACCGCAATGGTCAAGGTGCATTTTTATTTTTCTTTTATGGTAGATGGTGCTATTTTCTGCCCTCTAGCAGCTTGCTATAGCGCTCTCCTTTTTTGCTTCTTTTCTTTTTGTGCCCTTAAAGCAGTCGCCCAGTACGCATACGCTGGCAGGTAGCACTTCGGCAGTTACGGGCGCGTAGCCAACTACCTCGCCGTCTACCTCCATGGGCAGCTCCCTGTTATGGGCATTTATGGTTGCTTTTTTGGCCGATATATACTTTACTTTTGGATGGCTAATGGGCTTTGCCTTACGGAGAAAGCCTACGAGCTTTATGAAGTCGAACGACGAAACATCCTCGATAACTACCAGATTTAGCAGTCCATCGTCGAGCTTTGCGAGGGGCGCAATACCTAATCCGCTACCAAAGTAGCGGCCATTGGCAAGGCAAACGCATTTTACCTTTCCCGTGTACGACTCTTGGTCGGCCTCTAAGAAGATGGAGTGGGGCTTGAGAAAGAAAAGCGCCTTGACTGCAGCAATGGAGAATGCCAAGCTGGCGCCAACGTACTTCGATATTTTTCCTACGGTAATCAGGGTGTCTGGTCCTATGCCCACATCGGCTATGTTGTTAAAGTAGCGGCTTGCTGCTTGTCCCTTGCCATCGCAGTAGCTTACCTTCACCACATCGATGGGCTTGCACTGCGAACCGATAACCTGCTTGTACAGGTTAGATACCGACGACGAGGCGCCTACTGTGCGCGCAAAGTCGTTGCCTGTGCCCCAGGGTAAAATTCCAACAATAACGCCTTGACGCTTTTCGATGGGCATTTGCATTACCCCGTTTATCACCTCGTTTACAGTACCATCGCCGCCTACCGCAACTACGTAGCTGTAGCCAAGGTCTATGGCCGTGCGCGTTAGCTGCTCTGCACTTCGGTAGCCAGTGGTAAACAGGAATCCGACATCATACTTCTCGCTAAAAGTTTCCTTAATATTCTCCTTCAGCCTCTCCAACCCTTTCTTTTGCGAGTTTACTATAAAGCAGATCTTATCCATAGGTTAAATTAATGTGGCAAAAGTAGTAGTTTCTTCGAAAATCGGTGAACGATAAATAATTTAATCCTAATTTTACTAGGCGAACCCAGCAGCGTGTTTCGCTAAATTTATCCAACTTCTACCTTGTCTTCATGGATAGCAGGCATCAACAGGTTAAGAGCTACACTTTTGCAGATCTGAAGCGGAATAGTGCAGAATTTGCACTAAAGCGCATTGAGGATATCTACAAGGCCTCGGAAGGCATGGTGGATAGCCCTCATCGGCACGAGTACTACTCGGTAATTTTTATCGAGAAGGCAAAGGGAAAGCACCTGGTTGATTTTGCCGAGTACGAGCTCGAAGATGCAACGCTCTACTTTATTCAGCCCGGGCAGATGCATCAGCTCTCGTTTACCGAGGAGCCTAGCGGTTGGATGGTCGTATTCACCCCCGAGTTTCTGCTGCACAACTCCATTCCCTGCCAGCTTATCGACGACATATACCTATTTAACAACTACGGACAGTCGCCCCCGTTGCGTATCAACGAAAGGGATGTGGCGGTTTACCGTGGGCTAATAGAGCAGATGTGGCAGTACAGCACTTCGCTAACCAAGTACACTAACGATGCGGTTGGTGCCCTCGTAAAGGTGCTTTTAATACAGAGCAACAACCACTGCTCGCTGAAAAAGGAGGGGAATCCGCAGTTGCAGGAGGTGGGTAACCAGCTGCTTAGAGGGTTTAAGCAGCTCGTAGAAGCGCATTATGCCACCAAGCACATGGTTGCCGACTACGCCGACATGCTGGCCATTACGGCCGACTATTTGAATAAAACGGTGAAGTCGCTTACCGGCAAGTCGGCCAAAGAGCATATTCAAAGCCGCTTGATAACCGAAGCAAAGCGTCGGCTGCTCTTTAGCGAGGTAAGCAATAAGGAGCTATCCTACGAGCTTGGCTTCGATGAGGCAGCCCATTTCAACAACTTTTTCAAGAAAAACGCAGGGGTAACCCCCTCCGAATTTAGAATTTCGGCGCGTCAGTCCTGATTTTTGCAATCATATCCCTGATTTCTTTACCGCGTAGCCTTTTGCCTCGCCGTATCTTTGCATCGTAAACATCAGATAGCATGATGTTCGCGATGATAGATTAGGCGATTTCTTTGTTGGCGCAGCATTGTTATAGGCAAATGCAGCATCGGCAAAAGAAAGCGGTAAACCCAAAAAGGAGGGCAACATGAAAACGGTACTACACAAGTCGGAAACAAGGGGGCATGTCAACCACGGCTGGCTGGACACCTATCACACCTTCAGCTTTGCCAGCTACTACAACCCCGAGCGTATTCATTTTGGGGCGCTACGTGTCCTAAACGACGACTGGATAAAGAGCGGCAACGGCTTTGGTATGCATCCGCACGATAACATGGAAATTATCACCATTCCACTCTCTGGCGTGCTGGAGCATAAGGATAGCATGAAGAACAGGGCGGTGATTAAAAGCGGCGAAATTCAGGTTATGAGCGCTGGTACCGGTGTTTTTCATAGCGAGTTCAGCCAAAAGGACGAGGGCGATGTGAGCCTGCTACAGATATGGGTTATTCCTAACAGGCGTAACGTAACGCCACGCTACGATCAGCTCGAAATCTCCTTGCTTGCCAAAGAAAATGAGCTCTACCAGATTCTGTCTCCTAACGAGGATGATGAAGGCGTTTGGATTCACCAAAATGCTTGGTTTCATATGGGAGACCTGAGCGAGGGTTGGCAAGGAACCTACACCCTAAAAGGTGAAAAGAATGGAGTTTACGTTTTCGTCATTGAGGGGGCAATTGAGGTTAACGGAGAGTCGTTGGAAACTAGAGATGGCCTAGGCGTGTGGGAAACAGAGTCTATCGAAATTAAATCATCATCAGCATCAAAAGTTCTTTTGATGGAGGTGCCAATGCAAGTATAATAGTAACAACTTAATACAATGATTAAAAAGTTTTTATCGACAGATCAGCAGTCGTATGCGCTGCTAGCAGTACGCGTTGCTTTAGGGGTAGTTCTTTTACCTCATGGGATGCAAAAGGCGTTAGGTATGTTTGGCTGTTATGGCTTTAGCGGAACGGTAGGCTTCTTTGGGCAAATGGGCATACCCGCTATTGTGGCAACGCTGGTAATTATGGCAGAGTTTTTAGGGAGTGCCGCTCTTATCTTAGGCTTTGGAACCCGTTTTATGGCAGCATCCATCTTCGTTACGATGCTTGGGGCGATGGTTATGGGAGGCCATCTTCAGAACGGTTTCTTTATGAATTGGTTTGGCAACCAGGCTGGCGAAGGAGTTGAGTTCTTTATCCTTGTTTTTGGCTTAGCGATTGCTTCGTTGGTAGGGGGTAGCGGACGATTCTCCATCGATAACCTGATATCGAAAAGGTTGAAGTAAAAAAGAAGAGCGCTTAGTTAAGCGCTCTTCTTTTTATATTATGCGTCAATCTTCGCGTACTTAGCGTGCTTCTCGATAAACTCGCGGCGAGGAGGAACTTCGTCTCCCATAAGCATGGAGAATATTCTGTCGGCCTCTGCTGCGCTGTCTATGTTCACCTGACGAAGAACACGATTCTCTGGGTTCATGGTAGTTTCCCACAGCTGCTCTGCGTTCATTTCTCCAAGACCTTTATAGCGTTGAACGTGAACCGAGGTTTCTCTTCCTCCACTTAGCTCCTGGATGTTACGATCGCGTTCGTCGTCGTTCCAGCAGTACACCATTTTATTCCCCTTCTTTACCGAGTATAGCGGAGGAGTGGCGATGTAAAGGTATCCCTCTTTAATTAAATCGTACATGTAGCGGAAGAAGAAGGTCATGATTAACGTGGCGATATGGCTACCGTCCACGTCAGCATCGGTCATGATAACTATCTTGTGGTAGCGAAGCTTTTCCATGTTCAGCGCTTTGCTATCTTCCTCTGTTCCGATGGTTACACCTAGTGCGGTGAATATATTCTTGATTTCTTCGTTTTCGAAGATCTTATGCAGCATGGCTTTCTCCACGTTCAGGATTTTACCACGTAGCGGCATAATTGCTTGGAACTTACGGTCGCGGCCTTGCTTTGCAGTACCACCCGCCGAGTCCCCTTCGACAAAGAATATCTCGCAAGATTCAGGGTCGCGCTCCGAGCAGTCTGCCAGCTTACCGGGTAAGCCAGAACCAGAAAGAACGGTCTTGCGTTGTACCAATTCGCGCGCTTTGCGGGCAGCCTGACGGGCAGTTGCAGCCAGAATTACCTTTTGAACAATTTGGCGTGCGTCTTTGGGGTTTTCCTCTAGGTATGCTTCGAGTGCGGCGCTGGTTGCTTGGTCTACGGCCAACGATACTTCGGAGTTGCCTAGCTTGGTTTTTGTCTGCCCCTCAAATTGAGGTTCAGCAACCTTAACAGAAACAACAGCGGTTAACCCTTCGCGGAAGTCATCACCGCTAATTTCAAATTTAAGCTTTTGAAGCGCGCCCGATTCGTCGGCGTACTTTTTTAGGGTACGGGTTAGCCCTCTTCTGAAGCCGGTAAGGTGGGTACCACCTTCTATGGTGTTAATGTTGTTAACGTAGGAGTGTACGTTTTCCGAAAAGCTGGTGTTGTACTGGAATGCGATTTCTACAGGAACGCCATTCTTTTCGCCTTCAATGTAAATTGGCTTTTCTGTAAGCTTTTCGCGGTTTACGTCAAGGTAGTCTACAAACTCTCTCAAGCCAAGCTCAGAGTGGAAGGTGTCAGTCTTGAAGGCTTCTACGCTGCTTCCATCCTCTAGCGTTTGCTCTTCCTTCTCGCGCTTGTCGGTGATGCTTAGCTCTATCCCCTTGTTAAGGAATGCCAGCTCGCGCATACGAGTCGAAAGGATATCGTAGCTATACTCTAGCGTATTGAAGATTTCGGCATCGGGCTTGAAGTGAACAGTTGTACCAGTTCTGTCGGTATCACCAATTATTTTTACTTCGGTAAGCGGCTTTCCTTGGCTGTACTCCTGCTCGTATATTTTTCCATTACGATGGATAGTTGCTACCAGCTTAATCGAAAGGGCGTTCACACACGATACCCCCACACCGTGGAGACCTCCAGAAACCTTGTAGGAATCTTTGTTGAACTTACCTCCAGCGTGGAGTACGGTTAAAACTACTTCCAGCGCCGATTTTTGTTCCTTTTCGTGGAAATCAGTAGGGATACCACGACCGTTGTCGGTTACAGTAATCGAGTTGTCCTCGTTGATATATACTTGGATGCTATTACAGTATCCTGCAAGAGCCTCGTCAATAGAGTTATCTACAACCTCATAAACCAAGTGGTGCAAACCTCTTACACCCACATCGCCGATGTACATCGACGGACGCTTGCGAACCGCCTCCAGACCCTCCAGTACCTGAATACTATCGGCCGAATAATCGCTTGGCGTTAGTCCGTTTTTTTCTGCGTCAACATTGCTCATTACTTGCGAAATTTATGTTTGTTCTACTATTTCTCTCATAAAAATTCCTGCCATAGTTAATCCTAGTTAACATTGGCAGGATTACATGCAAATATAACATTTTTATCCTTATGGTGAACCTTATTTCGTCTGTTTAAGGATAAACTTCGCTGCTAGTTATGAATTACTTAACGTTTGGTTGTTTCATTTTTTTTGGATGGAAGGAAACAAAAATCCCAGGCACGCTTTGAATTGTGCCTGGGATATGTAGATGGTTGTTTATGAGTCTTTAGAACGAGTAGCTAACGCCAACCATTCCGTTAACGCCGTAAGCTGGATAGAGGTAGTAGGTGTCGTAGCTGCTGTTAAAAATATTGTTGATGTTGATAAACGCATTTAAACGCCTCGTAAAGGAGTATTCGCAGCCAATATTGGCATCGACAAATGATTTTAGCTTAATAGGTGTCGTAATTGTTGGGCCAATGTTTTTAGCGTAGCGATTGCCGATGGCGAAAATCGATGCAGAAAACTTCAGCTTTTGGCTATGTCGGTACGATGCGTTTAAAGCCATCTCGAAGTTTGGCATTCCCCAAGCTTTTTCCTCGTTATCTAGCGAGTAGTTAAAGACTTCGGCACGGGCTCCAATTTCGAGGTAGTTCTTTACCGCTACGGCAACTTCTCCTCCAAAGGTTGTCTTTTGGATATCGTCGTAAATTACGTTGAAGTTGTTGTAAAGATTTCTTTTGGCGGTTTTGTTGTAGTGGTTGATGAAGAAATATTGGTGGTCAATTAGCTCGTAGCCTCCCCAAACATTGTAGGATACTGATGCGCTAACGTTCCCTTTTATTCCTCCTGTAAGCACCATTTTGTGTGCAGTATTTTCGACATACAGGCTTGGTAACACAAATGGGTTCTCGGTGGTAATCTTTTTGTAGGAATTAACCTCCAAATAGCCTCCGATTTTTATGTAAGGAACAAAGAAGTTGCCTGCTGCGTCGATGGTGAGGTGCCCAACAGGAAAGAAGTAACTTTTCCCGTTAACTCCCCACGAATCGTTGGTGAAGTTCACCCCGATGGAGGCCGTGTAAATATCGCCGTACTTTTTTAGCATGGGAGCGATGGATACAACCGTATTCGAAACGGTATCGAAGGAGCCAGACTTTCCGATGTGGAGGATGTTTAGCCCAACACCCATGTAGTCTTTTGGGAAAAACTTGTAGACTTCTCCGCCTACATTGAAATGATTTTCCACAAAGTCTGCCTTGTCATTGTAGTAGTCGTACGCCACAAAGCCTTTGTAGTTAATGTGAGTCGAGTCGAGGTAAAATGATTTTATGCCTAAATCAACTCGCACGTTGTTGAAGTATTGGGTTAGCGAGTCCTTATTAAAGCTGTAATCTTTGTTCTTGGGATCGCTGTAGTTAACTCCGTAGAATAAGTTTTTATTGCGGGTATAGCTAACACCCCCATTAAGTATGGCCTTGTCGAAGATTTTCTTTCCGAAGATGGCAACTTGGTTTTTGGAGTTGTTGGTGTTAACATCGGGACCATTTTCCAATCCAACTTTTCCGGTTGATGCTCGGTGGTTGAAGTACATTCCGTAGCTGTATGCCTCGTTTCGTGGGCTGTTGTAGTAGATGTCGAATAGCGTCGACATGTAGTTGCCAATGCCACCACGAATGTAAAAGTTGTATAGGTCGGGCTTGGGCTCGGCCACGAGCTTAGCCGCAGGAATTTGTTTAACAGGGAATGAGCTCTCGAGCGGCTTTGAGAATATCGAATACTTAAAAGTTGGAGCCAACTTTAGCGTATCGGTAATCTTGGGCATAATATTGAGCTTCGAAGCATCGTTGATGGTGGGCTCGTAAGCACGAGATACCTCAACCTGCTTGTTCAAATCTTTATTCTCCTTTTGCGCCATGGCGGTTAGCGGCATCAGCGCAAGTAAAGTGTATATAATTTTTTTCATCGTTCGATCTACTTTTGGATAACCTCTACTGGCGCTTGCGGTACATTTTGCTTAGCCTTTTCTTGGGCATCGATTGCTTCGAGCATCTTCTTGGCTTCGTCTAGAATGCCATCATCCTTGATGCCGTATCCGTCGATAACGCTTTGGATGGTTGCCTTTGCTTGGAATGCGTCATCTTTGTCGATGTACGTCTTGCCAAGAAGAAGGAAGCTCTTTCCTGTCCAGTATTGGTATGGGGTATTCATATTGGCGAAGTCGAAGACCTCTTTTTCTACCTCGTCAAATTTCTTTTGCTCGTAGGCTATCTGCGCTTTCATGTACTTGGCTTCGGCACCTTCTTTTGTGCGAACGTTGGTGGCTATTTGAGCAAATTCTGCGGCAGCTCCGTCTAAGTTCTTGAGCTCGTAAAGCGCTTTTGCTTTAGTGTAGTGTGCTTCGCGGGCAAGTTCGACCGATACCTTGTCTGTAGAAATAAGCGCGGTGGCAGCATCAATGGCGTGCTGGAGCTGCTTTAGCTCGTTTGCCGATCGCATCATTCCGGTACGGGCTGCTAGAAGCGTTGTATTTTGCTCTGCATTTACCTCCAACTTTTCGAATGCGGTGTAAGCCTCTTTGTAGTTCTTTAATCCGAAGCTGATGTCGGCGTACTTGCGTAGCGACTTTTCGGAGAACTTATTTTTGGGCATTTCGCTAATGATTTTGTATGAGGCTGCAGCATCAGCCATATTGCCCGAACGTTCTTGGCAATCGGCTAAATAGTTGTACGAGTTTAGCACAAAATCTCCATTAGGGAAGGTGGTAATATATTTCTTGAAGCCGGGGATTGCCTTGGCACAGTCGTTGGCTAGGTATGCACGTTCTGAGGCGGTGTACATCAGCGAATCTTTTTCCGCCATGCCAATCGTTACATCCTTTCCAATCTTTTGCGCATAGGTAAAGTAGGAATCTACGTCGTTTTGGTCGATGTAGATTTCTTTGATTCCTAGTAGCGCATTCTTAGCCTCTACCGTTCCAGGAAATCCTTCTACAACCTGCTTGTAGTAATCGAGCGCTTTTTTCTCGTTGTTTTTGTTAATGTTGATAAGCCCTAACTCTACAAGTGTTCTTACGTAGTAAACCGATCCTTTTTGGGTGTCGATCAGCTTTTGGAAAGTTTCCTCAGCCTTGTCGAACTGCTCTATTTTGGTGTAGGTCGTTCCTATTTCGAAGAGGGCATCATCAACGTAGGTAGAGCGAGGGTGCTTTTCTATCAGGGTGTTCATCGACTCAATTTTCCTTTCTGGTCTGTCTACCAAGCCGAGCGTAAAGCTGCGCTGGAATAGCGCATAGTCAGGATCTGAAGCGTTGAGCGCATACGACTTGTCGTAAGCCTCTACTGCAGGCCAGTACTTGCGTTGGTAAAAAAGGATATCTCCAATACGGTTGTAGGCATCGGCAAGGGCTGGCTTTGACGGTACTTCGGAGAAGTTGGTGTACTTACGGAACCAGCTCATGCTGGCATCGTACTCTTTGGTTTTGAAGTAGCTGTAGCCAAGCCCATAGTGTGCCAGCTTGTACTCTGGCTGCTCGAAGGAGCCAGCTGTAAGTAGGTAGCTGTTGTATGTTTTTTGAGCTTCGTCGTATTCGCCAAGGCGGTAAAAGCATTCACCTTTCCAGTATAAAGCTAGCGCAGCTAAGGAACGGTTATAGCTCGAGTTGTCTAGCGAGAGGTTGAAAGAGGTTACTGCTTCTTTGAAGTTTAGGTTTTGGAAAAGTTCCAATCCTCTGTAGTAGGCTAAACGTTGTATGGCCGACTTTGTCTTGATATCCTGCTTTTTTATCTTTTGAAGCGACTCTAGCGCAGCCTTATAGTTTTTGGTATTGGTGTAGGCAATCATCAGGTACTCGTACGCTTCGTCAACACGAGGATTATCGGGGTATTTGGCTATATAGTTGTTAAATGCAGTGATGGCCTCATTAAAGGGGTTGAAGTTCAGCTCGAAGGTTAGCTTTGCAAAGTTGAAAAGCGCATCCTCCTGTATGTCCTTATCGAAGGTCATTTTGGCAGCCATACTAAATGCCTGTAGCGCTTTTTGCTTATTATTAAGCTGCATTTGGCTATAGGCTAGGTGGTAGTAGGCGTTTTGGCTCAACGAGTCGTTACCAGAAACGATACGCTCGAAAGATTCTACAGCTTTAGCATGGTTGTTCGCTTTAAAGTTGATAAATCCGATAAGGTAGCTATCTTCTCTGGTTAAGTTTTTGGTTTCATCTGCGTACCTATTGATGTAGGGTAACGCCGATGGGTACATCTTAAGGCGGTAGTACGACTCTCCAATGATACGAGAGATCTCGGCAGAGCGGGCTGGGGTCGAAGTCTCTAGAAGTTTAGGCCCGATCTCCACCACCTTTTCGTAGTTGCGCTGTATGTAATGTATCTGAACGATATAGTATGGCGCAATGGGGCCAAATGACTCATCGTTTATCAATGTTTCAAAACCTTTTAGAGCGGTGGTGTAGTTTTTTTCCTCGTAAGCAATTTGCGAGTAGTAGTACATCGCTGGCGAAGAGTACTGGTTTTCTACATCCTTAATGGCGGCAAAATTCTGAGCGGCTAAACTTTTGTCGTTTGTATAGTAGTAGGAAAGTCCGCTTTTAAAGTAGTACTCGCAGCGGTCGTTGAAACCAAGGGCGTTCTTTTCTACCCGACCGAACCAGTAAATTGCGTCTTTGTAGCTCTTTTGGGTGTAGTACAGCTTCCCAAGTTCAAAGCAGGCGCTGTTTACCTTCTGATTTTCGGGGTAGTGCATTACGAAGTTGCGTACTTCGCGTTCAGCATCCTTGTTTTCGAGGTGGATGCCGCACATTGCCTTGTAGTATTCGGCGGTTCCTTTAAGCATTGTGTTTTTTTTGCCTATCAGGCTAAGATAATCCTCGAACACATGCTGGGAAGACGCATATTTACCCTTTTCATACAGCTCGACACCTTGGCGGTACAAGCGTTCCTCATTCTTGTTGATTTGGGTAACCTGTCCCACGCTCTGAAATGCTACCAGCATCAGAACAAGCAGTGGGAACCATCTTTTAGTTAGGGTTTTTGCCATTGACTTGAAAATAGATTCAGCCTAAAAATAGGAAGTTTTAACCTAACTTCGAGCATCTAGCATATTTTTATGTTTCATATCTCCTAAATCCATTTATTTATTTTTTATTTTGTAAATGAATGTGAACTAAAACATTTGCTATTTTTGGAGGATGAATAGAAAAGGAGTGCTGAACGGTTGTTTTTACCTCTGTAATCCTTAACTGTACTATATTTCAAACGGTTAATTCGATGTGCTTTAAATTTGATTTTGGCATCCGATTTATGAAAAATTGATAAACATGGCTCTTAACACAATCATTGAAATAAAGGATGCTACCATTTATCAGGGTAGCCACAAGGTACTTGGTAACGTAAATTTTGAGGTGGAAAAGGGGCAGCTGGTGTACCTTGTAGGTAAGGTGGGCAGCGGAAAATCGAGTTTGATAAAAACGCTTACGGCCGAATTAAAGCTCAAAGAGGGTGAGGCTACTGTATGCGACTTCGATTTGCGCCGAATAAAAAGTAAGGATGTTCCGAAGCTTCGTCGAAAAATGGGGATTGTTTTTCAGGATTTTCAGCTGCTAAACGATCGTACTGTTCGTCAAAACTTGGAGTTTGTGCTTAAGTCTACGGGTTGGAAGCAAAAGTACGACATCGAAAAGCGCATTAATGATGTGCTCGAAAAGGTGGGGATGCAGTATAAGGACTACAAGTATCCATTTCAGCTTTCGGGCGGCGAGCAGCAGCGTATTGTAATTGCTCGCGCGCTATTAAATGAGCCGGAGGTGCTTTTGGCCGATGAGCCTACTGGAAACCTTGATCCGAAAACTTCGGAAGAGATAATGAAACTGCTACTGGAGATTAGCATTACGGGGTGCACCGTAATTGTGGCAACCCACAACTATACGCTTCTGCGGAAGTTTCCATCTCGCATTATTCGTTGTGAGGAGGATGCCATCAAGGATATTAACTGCGAAAATGAGCTTGCTGCATTGGAGCAGTAGTTCTTTCATTATAAAATTTAAATGGTTCTCTGTGTGGGAGCCATTTTTTTTGCATTTTGAAGATCAGACCAATTTTACTGAAAATAAAAAAAGCCATCAGCATTGTTGCCGATGGCTTTTTATTTAGGTCTAGCTAGAGGTTAGTTAACTTTTAGTACGGCGCCCCATTTGCTGTTGATTTTTAGATCTAAGGCTCCGTTTTTAGAGGTGTATGTTTTTTCGTTTAGCAAATCTTTTGCTTTATTTCCTCCTAACTTGATGTTGATGCTTTGTTTTTTAGAGGAGTTGTTGAGTATTACAATGGTTCTCTTGCCCTTGTAGATGCGTTCGAAAGCAAAAATATCTTTCTTATTGTCGGCTATTAGCGTTTTGTATGTGCCGAGCTGCAGCTCTGGATTGGAGTTACGGATAGCAATCATTTTTTTATAATGTGTTTGCAAATCCTTATTTATCTCCACCTTGTCAGGTGTGTGTGTGCTTCCATCTACTCCGTATACTTCGTTTGCGTATTTTATGTCTGGCCAAATCATTGGTTTACGGCAATCGGGGTCGTTACCTCCCCACATCCCGATTTCGTCGCCGTAGTAAACCATCGGAGCACCAACATATGTCATTTGCATTATCACGAATAGTTTTTGTAGCGCTAAATCGTTCGAGGTTGGTTTGCGGGTGCTGTATTTTGGATTTTGAGCTGCTTGAGATTTGCCAAAGTAGGTTCCCCAGTCGCGGAATTGTCCAACGCCCCTGTTTACTATATGCGATCCAATACGATTGGCGTCGTGGCTACCAAAGAGGTTTTGGGTGACGTAGGCTACGCCTTGTGGGTACATCTCTCGCATCTGTTTTAGTTTTGCATCGAACTGGGTAGCGTTGATGCGCATAGAATCGGGGTTGAAGAAGAATTCTGAGCAGGTGAATGCAAAGTTGTAGTTCATTTCTCCATCAAACTCATCGCCTTGCATGTAAGGTTTTACTTTTTCAGGCGTATCTACGATTTCGGCCGTGAGGTAGGCTTGAGGGTTGATCGCGCGAACTTCCTTTCTCCATTCCTTCCAAAACGGATGAGCAACGCAGTAAGCTACATCTAGCCTCCAGCCATCTATCCCGTTTTCAATTCCTTGATTTTTTGGATTCATCCAGCGATGGGTTGCTGCAAATACGTAGTCTCTTGGACCTTTTACAAGGCCATTTTCGTCTTCTCTAAGTTCTGGTAACGACTTCACGCCAAACCAACCAACATAGTCGAACTTTGTTCCTTTGGTGCTGTCGTCAAACGATTTTACGGTAAACCAGTCTTTGTAGGGCGATTTTTCTTGGTTTTTCTTTAAATCTTGAAACGCAAAACTATTTGCTCCAAGATGGTTGAAAACGCCATCGAATATGATGCGAATCCCCCGTTTGTGAGCCTCCTTAATTAGCTTAAGCGTGAGCTCATCAGCCTTAGTCCACACCCAGGTTGCAGGGTTAAGCGGATTTTCTGTGGCTATAAGCTTACGGTCACCCTCTGGGTCAGGGCCAAAGTTCGGATCAATATGGTGGTAGGACGCACCATCGTATTTATGATGAGACGGAGAAGCAAAGATAGGATTGAGGTAGATAGCGTTGAATCCCATATCCTTTATGTAGTTTAGCTTATCGATAACGCCTTGCAAGTCGCCTCCATAACGACGACGTAGGATGTGCTTCCAGAGTTCAGGCTCGCTGTTTGCCTTCTCGTAGGGTTGTTGCTCGTACCAATCGCTACCCCAAGGGTGAACCTGCCAGTGGGATGGTAGCTCTGAAGGATCTGCTCCCTTAATATCGTTTAGGGTTGGGTCGTTTGATGTATCTCCGTTGCGAAAGCGTTCGGGGAATATTTGGTACCATACGGCACTTTTTGCCCATTGTGGTACAAATTCCTTGGTGGCTGCAGGTTGCTGCGCAGAGGTTGCCTGTGCAAGCATTACCAGAAGAGCCGAAAATGAAAGATATGCCTTTTTCATCACTATTATAGTTTGGCTTATGCTGTAAACTTCTACAAGTATAGGTATAACAGTGCAACTGAGAAATGGGTTGTATAGGATATGGTATAAACGTAAGGGGAACTGTTGTGTAAAGCTATTTTGGAGGTATATAATGCGCTATTAGCAAAAACGGATGGCTTCAAAGAAACCATCCGTTTGTATAAGCTATTATGATAATCCTAGTGAGCTGCGCTAAGCTGCTCTTCTGGGTTATGCTTGTGCTTGAAGAATAATGCGAATAGAATGGCAATTGTTAGCGAGTAGATCGCAAATGTTAGCCAAATATGGTGCCAATCTTTCACCCCATCGTGGGTAAAATATTTGTCGATTAGATATCCGCTGGTGAGGCTACCAAATATGGCGCCAAAGCCGTTGGTCATCATCATAAATAGCCCCTGTGCGCTTGATCGGATAGAGGCGTCGGTGGTTGTTTCTACGAATAGCGAACCGGAAATGTTGAAGAAATCGAACGCCATACCGTATACAATACATGAAAGGATGATCATCCAGAGATTAGCCTGTGGGTCACCGTAAGCAAATAGGCCAAACCGGAGAACCCAAGCTAGCATGCTTATTAGCATTACGTTCTTGATTCCAAATCTTTTTAGGAAGAAGGGGATAGCAAGGATGAATAGCGTTTCGGATATTTGCGAGATAGACATGATGATGGTGGAGTACTTAACCACAAACGAGTCGGCATATTTTTCGATGTGCCTAAAATCGTCGAGGAACGTATCTCCGTAGGCGTTGGTTAGCTGTAGCGCTGCTCCCAAAAACATGGAGAAGATGAAGAATAGCGCCATTTTATAGTTGGCAAATAGCTTAAACGCATTGAGTCCAAACGTTTCTACCCACGATTTGCTGCTCATCTTATTGGGCTGAGGAGGACATTTGGGGAGCGTAAACGAAAAGAGGAATAGAACCACCGAGGCTGCTGCCGAAATGTAGAACTGCATTTCTGTAGCCTTGCTGCCTGATAGGTTAACCACCCACATAGCGACTATAAAACCAATAGTACCCCAAACTCGAATGGGAGGGAACGATTTAACTACATCGTAACCGTTGCTTTTAAGCGCATTGTAGGCAATAGAGTTGGATAGGGCAATGGTTGGCATGTAGAAAAACATCGCAAAAAGCATCACCAGAAAAAAACTCTCCGGATTACCAGTAAGGGTTAAGCCGAATATGAACATTCCGCTCAGCAGATGCACTACCCCGTAAAGCTTTTCGGCATTTATCCAGCGGTCGGCAATAATACCTATTAGGGCTGGCATAAATATCGAAGATATTCCCATGGTGGAGAATATGGCGCCAAATTCAGAACCACTCCACTGCTTTGTAGCAAACCAGTAGTTTGCAATGGTAATTAGCCATGCACCCCAAACAAAGAATTGGAGAAAGCTCATTACCGTCAAACGATTTTTTATTCCCATATAGATTGATTTCTTAATGATCGTAAAAACTGTAAAGGGGTGCTAAAATTAGTAAGAAAAAGTTCTCGACAATGGGGTGGCGAAAAAATTTATGTAAATAATTATTTGAAATGTGTAGATCATTACAAAATAAAAAAAGAGCCTCTATACGTGAGGCTCTTAGGTATGCTGTTCGTGAAAGGATTAGTTCTTTACGGTGATTGAAGGATCCCATGCAAAGTATCCGTATAAGGATTGGTTGCCGTCTCCATCTCTCTTGTAAAGGCCAAAGTGGCAGCTGTAAGCTTCATGACCAGGATTGTCTATTCTTGCTTCGGTACTCCAGAACGACTGATTGGTATATGTTGCAGGAACAAACGTTTTAGGAGTTGGCATAGCAGACATTTTGGTGTCAATAATATTTCTTACGTAATCGTCATCAAAGACATGATCGCCATTTAGGTACTTAATTTTGTAAAGAATTACGCTATTGTCAAAGTTGTTGGACTCTGAAACGGCGCTCCAATGAATAGGTTCTCCAACTTGTGCCTTAATTTCAAGATCCCCAGTACCAGATCCAACAACGGTTTGGCTTCTTGTGGCAACCATGTAGGCGTAGTTGTGCTCTATCCATGTAGGATTGTTAGGATCTTGACTTGGAGTCTTTTTGTCATTGATAATGGAATCTGTATCTATTATCATGTTGATAAATACAGTGTTTAACGAGCTATTTAATACGACTTGATCTAGCACCTCTTGAGTGCCTGTTTGATTGTTTTGTCCCATGTGTATACTACATCCAATAAATGCCTACTCTTTGGCTTTTCGGCTTCTGCCACCTCGTTTTTTGGGGAATGGGGCTAAACCCTCGCTGCAGCTGTTAGTATCATGATGATCAAATTTATGGGACCTTATTCGTAATGTCAATGTAGGAAGTAAACATTAGCTTGCAGTAAGTAGTAATTCACAAAGCGCACGTATTCAGCGGTCGATTAAGAAGGCGTTGTCCTTTTTATATAGATTAAGACTACGCTTTTTTTTATCAGGATATAAGGGCTAACTTTGTTCAAAATCGTGCTACAGTATTGTGTAGCGGGGGGGCTAGCCGTATAGCCTCGGCTTTTAGATAAATTTTAAAAACTCAATTTTATGAAAACGTTAAGAACAAATCTCGCTTTGGCCAAGGATGGCTTTGGCCCACAGGGCCATATTCGTTTGCTCATCAGCCAGCAATATTTCTAACTAAATTTTTTCATCATGACCAAATTAAGAAACAGCGAGGTAATTCCTGTTGCGGAATTGGCCTCTAAGCATTTACAAAGCGATATTAGCCATTTTAGGGCATTCTCAAGCTCGTTTACCAACGATTACGTTGCGAAGTTCAACCAGTCTATAGAAGAACTTCGACCTCAGGTTAACCCACCAGAGCTTAGCCTTAAGATTTTTGAACTCAAGAAAAAATACCATTCAACGCTTCATGAGATTAGAACGAAGCTAACTGCCATCGACGACATGTGCCTGCTGTACAAGAATAGGCTGGTTGTTCCGCGCGGACAATTCAGAATTTACGAGGTGCGTCGCGAGGTACGTAAAGAAAATATTAAAGGGGTGTATTCTGGATTAGAGGCCACTTTTATGGCCATTCGGAAGAACATGCTGAAGTTAGAAAGCGTTGGGTTTAATAATTTGCTTATCGAGGAGTTGGACGATTTGCGGAAGCAGCTGCTTTCGATAAGTAAGGAGCTGGATGGCTTAGTTGCTCAGCAAAAGGAACTCTTTGCGTCTAACCAAGAAAAGATATCACAGCTTCAGTCTCAAGTTTCTTTTATCAATAAGTATGGGAAGCTGGTGTTTCGGAATGCCGATCCTCAGAGGCGGGAGGTGTACACCATGGCTCATGCCATAAATGAGGTTCGCTCTCAGCAGCGGGCTATGCTTAAGTCCGAATAGCCGACATATTTCCAATCAACATAAGTTAAGTTAAGTAGAGCAGCTTTGCTTTGGTGCTCTACCGTAGCGCTATTTTTTGCTGGTAGTGTACAAGGCGCCATGGTGGCATCGGAGCATTGCTTGTAATGCTGTTTTCGAAGTGTATAGTGTGAGGGGAGGCTGCGTGAGCAACCTCCCTTTTTTATTAAAGCATGAAGGATTACTTAAATATCTCTCGGTTTAGGATTTTGCTGAATTTTTCGGCACCCGACGAATTCAGGTGGTCGTTGTCGTAAAAATCTGGTAGTGCAAACCGAGGGTCGGTAAAGTAGCTGAAGTAGCGGCAGTGATGCTTGCCGGTAATGTAGGCTTCCGCCTGACTATTTTTCTTCACGATGGTGCTATCTATGTGCCTATAGTAGGTGGGGAGGACAGGAGGCGTTATAATTATAGGTGTTATATTCCTTTTCTGGAGTTGGCTTATAAGACGCTCTAAGTCTCTTACGTTCTCGTTAAACCGCTTTACCTTGTAGCTTTGCGTATGAAATTCAGCCCTTTTACGTCCTAGGCTGTCGCTTATTCTTGTATTGGGATTGGCCGATGTAAGCCCAACGAAACCATTGGATTTAAATCCATCGACAAGGTTGGTTTGAAATCCATTTTCAAGGTACTTAAGCGACATCTGTGGAGTGTACAGAAAAAGTTTGCTGTATCTTTTGATGTCAACCTGATCGAGTTCAGGGTAAGAGATATCCCAAAATTGGGAGTAGTAGTAGTCTCTCCAGCTCTCTATTCCATCATGCATTTGGGTTCCCAACGAAAAGTAGGATAGGGTAATTACGACGTACTTCAGTTTCGGCATTTTGTCAACATGCGAGAGAGTTAACCGGGTATCGTAGAAAAGGGTTTGGCTAATGTTGCTAAGGTTAAAGCCTTTTAGGTCGAAGTAGTCGGGATTAATCCCGTAGGTGGCCTGCGACGATCCCAAGACCAGAACCTCAATCGACTTCATCTGCTTTTCCAGACATTCTTTTTTGTAGGTATAGCTGTTGTTTATTCGGCCTAGGCTATACTCCATGTACGAAAAAAAGATTACTAGCGGCAGTAGGAAGTATAGCGATCTTAAAAGAAACTTTTGCATTCTAGTAGGTCGTTAGAATTGGAAGTAGATAAATTGGCGATTCTCAAAAACGCCTAGGAAGATGATTGCGAGGATTACACCATAGTAAACAGCCCATCTAACGTATGCCGGTTTTTGAACAAAAATATCCGAAAGGCTTTTTTTGCTTTGCACGTAGTGTACCGTTTCGAGGAAAATAATGAGCAGTATGGATAGCGCAAAGTCGTTCTTCTTTAACCCCATGCTTTCGAGTACAGGTTGGTTGTTTATCAGCTGGTGCACCACATCTGGAATGCCCGTAAATATGTGCTTTACGATATAGAACGCGGAGTCGACGCTGTTGGCTCTAAAAAATATCCAAGCAAAGGCTACTAGGACAAAGGTGCTAATGGTAGATATGATAGGAACCTTATCTATGCGTAGCAGCTGGTTAAAGCGGTCTCTGTACTTTTGGGTTATTAGACCAAAAACAAGGTAAAAGCCATGTAGCGCTCCCCAAATTACGAAAGTCCAGTTTGCTCCATGCCATAGTCCGCTTACCAGAAATACGATGAACAGGTTAAGATACCAGCGAGGAACCGTCACGCGGTTTCCTCCTAGCGTGATGTAGAGGTAATCCTTAAACCAGGTGGATAGGGAGATGTGCCAGCGCTTCCAAAATTCGTGCACGCTTTTAGATTGGTACGGCTTGTCGAAGTTGGTCATTAACTTAAAGCCCATGATACGCGCAGCCCCTAAGGCCATGTCCGAATATCCCGAGAAGTCGCAGAAAATTTGGAAGGTAAAGAAGACGGTGGCTATGATAAGGCTTAAGCTATTATGCTGTTCGGGGTTGTTAAATACGGTGTCTACCGCAATGGCAAGCCTATCTGCAATAACCACTTTTTTGAACAAACCCCAAGCCATTAGGCGTAGGCCGCTCATTACCCTATCGTAGTCGAAGTCGTACTTTTCTCTAAACTGATGGAGCATATTTTGGGGACGCTCGATGGGGCCAGCAACCAGCTGCGGATAGAACATAACGTACAGCGAGTAGATCCCAAAATGTCGTTCGGCTTTTTGATGCCCTCTGTAAACCTCGATGGTGTAGCTCATAGCTTGGAAGGTGTGGAACGACAGCCCTACGGGTAGTAGTATGGATAGGTAGGGGATGGGGTTCGATGCTCCAAAGCCATGAAGCAGAAAGGAGAGGTTCTCGTTGATAAAGTTGTAGTACTTAAACACCGCCAGTACGCCAATATTGGCTACAAGGCTGGCAACTAAGAATAGCTTGCGCCGTTTCCCTTTACTCTTCTCTATAAAGATACCTGCAAAGTAGTCTATCACTATGGTGCCACCCAGTATAATAATGTAGATTGGGACAAAGGCCATGTAAAAGTAGCAGCTGCTGATGAGCAGCAGTAGCCATCTCCTATTATGGGGTAGGGCAAAGTATAGCGATGTAACAATGATGAAAAAGAGCAGGAAATGAAGCGAATTAAAGAGCATAAAACATTCTAGTTTCTGGTTGTTTCTTGTTTTAGTTTTTTGCGGAAGCTTATGCCGCAGGTAAATTAAATAGTTGTAGGAATGGTTTTCTGATAAATTTTGCGGGGCAAAAGTAGTAGATTTTTTGAGATATTTTTCAGCTGATGAAAACTCATTTTTGGCGTATTGCATTAGCCTATAATGAGAGAGAGGGGCATCTGTAGCGAATGCTCCTCTCTCCTTGTTTTAAAAGTACAACGAACAAGCTGCTGCTTTTTTCTGCTACATGGGCTCTACGATGCCTTAAGGTCGATTTTATCTTTTTAGGCTGTGGTCGTGCTGCTAGCTGGCGGCATAGTTGGCTACTACGTCGGCCTCCCTAAAATGCTGTATTTTGTAGGGGGCCTTCCCTTCTAAGAATGCTTTGATCTCTGCCATATCCTCCTCGCTGTGGAGCTTGGGGATTTGAGTCGTTCTAAATTCGTAGGGCACCCTGTTCTGTTTTAGTACCGTTATGGAGCGTAGCACATTCCGAAACACATCTTCGTTTATCGGTGTAATCTGCTGGTAGCGGTTGTGCTGCGGCACCGACTTTACGTCCATGGCAACATAGTCCACCAACCCATCGTTTATAAGCGACTCCAGTAGCGCTGGGTTGGTGCCGTTGGTATCGAGCTTTACGGGGAACCCCAGCTGCTTGATCTCCACAATAAATTGCCGAAGACCTGCGTGCATTGTCGGTTCGCCGCCGGTTACGACTACACCATCTAGCCAGCTTTTACGGCTGGCTAGGTAGCTCATTACCTCGGTGTAGGCGATGCGTTGTGCTTGCCTAATCAGCTTAGGTATTACCAGCGAGGGGTTGTGGCAGTAGCCACATCGGAAGTTGCAGCCTTGGGTAAAAACTACCGCGGTGAGCTTCCCTTCCCAGTCTATCAGGCTCTCCTTTTGTAGCCCTCCAATTCTGATGGCCTCCATGCTAGCTCGCTGTGGTGGTTTCAAAAAGCTTTCTGTCGGCAAACTCCTGCTGCTTGCCCAGGTTCCACTCGCTTACAGGGCGCATGTAGCCCACAATTCGGCTGTACACCTCGCTCTTGCTTCCGCATGTGGGGCACTCGAAATGCTCGCCTTGGAGGTAGCCATGCGAGGGGCAGATGCTAAAGGTGGGAGAGATGGTGATGTAGGGCAGCCGGTAGCCGCTGGTGATTTTCCTTACCAGATTTTTGGCCGCTGCAGCCGTCATACCGCTATCTCCGGTAAATAGGTGCAGTACGGTACCGCCGGTGTACAGCGTTTGCAGCTCGTCCTGATGGTTAAGCACCTCGAACATATCCGAGCTGTAGCCTACAGGCAGCTGGGTAGAGTTGGTATAGTAGGGTTCTGCGCCTTGCTGCTGCTGCTTATGGTTGGCCACCAGTATTTCGGGATGCAGGTTGACGTCCATCTTGGCGAAACGGTAGGCGGTACTCTCGGCAGGGGTTGCCTCTAGGTTGTAGATGCTGCCTGTTTGCTCCTGAAACTGCTCTAGCATGAGCCTCATAAAGTGCATTACCTGCTTGGAGAAGGCTAGCCCATCGGGATGCGCAATCCCTTTTCCGAGGAAGTTCAGGCAGCATTCGTTCATCCCGTTGATGCCGATGGTGGAGAAGTGGTTGCTCCAGTAGCAGCCAAACCGTTGGTGTATGTGGCGCAGGTAGTACTTCGAGTAGGGGTAAAGCCCATTCTCGGTATGGCGTTCAATCACCTTTCTCTTTATTTCGAGGCTCTCCTTGGCCAAGGTCATGTAGTACTCTAGGCGGTCGAAAAACTCCTCCTCGGTTTTCGACTCGTAGCCGATGCGCGGAAGGTTTAGCGTCACCACGCCCACCGAGCCGGTAAGCGGATTGGCGGCAAACAGCCCGCCACCACGGCGGTTAAGCTCCCGCTTGTCGAGGCGAAGGCGGCAGCACATGCTGCGCACGTCGTCGGGCTTCATGTCAGAGTTTACGAAGTTGGAGAAGTAGGGGATACCGTACTTGGCGGTCATCTCCCAGATGCCCTCGTACTCGCTGTTGTTCCAGTCAAAGTCGGGGGTGATGTTGTAGGTAGGTATGGGGAACGAGAAGAGGCTGCCCGCGGCATCGCCCTCGCTCATCACCTCGGCAAATGCCTTGTTAAGCATGGTTACCTCGTGCTGAAAGTCGCCATACACGCACTGCTGCAGCTCGCCAGCGTAGGCAACGGCCTCGTCCTTCAGGAATTCGGGCACCACCAAATCCATCGTTATGTTGGTAAATGGGGTTTGGAATCCTACCCGCGTAGGCACGTTGAGGTTAAAGAGAAACTCCTGTAGGGCCTGCTTCACCTGCGCGTAGTCGAGCTCGTCGAAACGGATGAAGGGCGCCAGCAGCGTGTCGAAGTTGGAGAAGGCCTGCGCGCCGGCGGCCTCGCCCTGCATGGTGTAGAAGAAGTTTACCACCTGCCCTAGGGCCGTTCTGAAGTGCTTTGCCGGCTTGCTCTGCGCCTTTCCGGTAACGCCTCTAAATCCAGTTAGCAGCAGATCCTTCAGGTCCCAGCCCACGCAGTATACGCTCAGGAACCCCAAATCGTGGATGTGCATGTAGCCCTGCTTGTGCGCGCCCGATACGCTCTCGGGGTAAAGCTTGTTGAGCCAGTACTGCGAGGTGATAACCGTAGAGATGTGCTGGTTGAGCCCCTGCAGCGAGTAGCCCGAGTTGGCGCTCTCCTTGATTCTCCAGTCCTGGAGGTTGAGGTACCCGTCCATCACCTCGATGTTGGTAAGCAGCTCCTTGGTGCTGCGCAGCTCCTCGTGCTTCTTACGGTAGAGCATAAAGGCCTTCAGCAGGTCGAACTCGCCATGCACAAACAGCGTTTTCTCGATGCAATCCTGCACCTGCTCCACGTGGGGAGTCTCCTTCTCGCACACCTCCACCAGCAGGCGGATGGCGCTTTGGCTGAGGTTGTACGCGTGCTTGGGGTTAACCTTGCCCGAGGAGCCCATCGCCTTAAGGATGGCATTCTCAATCTTACTTGCTTTAAAAGGAACCTGCTCGCCATTGCGCTTTACAATGGTCGTAAAGAGTAGATCACCATTCATACTTACATTTTTTTGAAAGTGGATAAATGGTAACTCGCGGGAAAATAAAAAGTACTTGGAAGTGCAAGTATTCTATCGCCTTTCACCCGAAAGCTACGAATGTTTGGTATCTGGCAGGTCTTCTGACTCGCTCCTCTATTGGTACCTTCCCATTCGTCCGAACAGTGGTGCATGCCAACGAGTATGATGGAGCTTACAGCTACGGGGATAGTCTTGGATTTTCACCAAATTCCCTATTAATCCATAGATGGAACCAAATACTAAGTAAAGGTAGGCAATAAGGTCCCCTCCGCGCCACCCCTACTGGTTGGAAGTTATGAACAATTGGCCGTTACGGTTCTGTGCGATTTCGTATTTGCCTGCTATGTCGTGCGTTATCCTGTTGATAATTTTTGTAATCGCGCTATTCGGCAGGTGGTATGGCGGGATTTGTGGGTTGATGTCGCCCGCCTAGGCCACAGCTGCTCGTCCCTTTTGGCAGCCTGTTTGCCCGTGGCTTTTGGTGTGGATGGATAGTTTTGGGGATGCCGTAGCCCGCAACCGAGATGCCACCCGATGCTCCTGCCGTTACCCTCCGGGTGGCGCCCATTCTTTTACTGACAAGTTGGCATGACTAATGCGTTCGGTCTGCTCACTTCTGTAGGAAAAATGGTCGCCAACGGCTCCGTGATCGTTTTTCCTGTAGGATTTGCCCTCCCGTAGTGCTCCGTGATCATTTTTCTTGTAGGATTTGCCCTCCCGTAGTGCTCCGTGATCGTTTTTCCTGTAGGATTTGCCTTCCCGTAGTGGTCCGTGATCGTTTTTCTTGTAGGATTTGTCATCCCGTACTAGTCCGTGATCATTTTTCTTGTAGGATTTGCCATCCCGTAGCACTACGTGATCATTTTTCCTGTAGAAGTGAGCTGAACGTACGGCTCCGTCACCTCACTTCTGTAGAAGTAAGCCAACCGTACGGCTCCGTCATCTCACTTCTGTAGAAGTAAGCCAACCGAACGGGTGGGGGACTCTCTTTTTTTATCCCGAAAAGCCGTAGAGACGCATTGTATGCGTCTCCGGTAATGCGGTTCCTTTAGTACGGTACTTCTTCTTTAGGGTATTCTAGGGCAATTCGTCGATCCCGGAAGGTGGCGTCCCTGCGGATTGAAGTGGCGCATTGCATGCGTCTTCGGTAATGGACAGCATAAAAAAGCCGCACATCAGCAGGGCTAATGTGCGGCTTCCATCATTGGCAGTGTTGGATAAATGCTGAGCTGTTTAGGTCGTCTCAGCAGGCTCTGTTCTATCTGTAGCTATCTTCTAAAGCGTAATTGGCGTACCGTGGTAGTAGTCTAGCAGCTTGGTTCGGAAAATGAACTCGTAGCGAGCCTGCGCCAGCTCCGATTGCGAGGTGGCCAGGCGCTTCTTGGTTTCGTTCATCTCAAACGAGGTCGATTTACCTGCGTTGAACTTCTCCTGCGCGTACTGGAAGGCTACGGTTGAGGCTTCCAGCGCCTGCTTGGCCGAGGTAAAGTTTTCTTTAGCCGAGAGCGCGTTGTAGTAGGCCTGCTGCATATCCTTAAAGAGCGTCTTCTTGGCGTTAACCAGGGCCAGCTTCTGCTGATCCTGCTCTATGCGGGCTAGGTTTACGTTGTTGCGGCTTTCGAATCGGTTAAATATGGGGATGTTTAGCTGCAGCCCAACCACCTTTTGCCCTTGGTTCTTGATTTGCGTGGCAAACGAGGTGTTGCTGGTGTTAAACACGTTGTAGTAGTTGTTGCCGTACGATGCCACCGCGCTTAGCGAGGGGTAGTAGGCCGCTTTGGCCATCCTGATGTACTCTTCGGATGCTTGTATGCGGTACTCGGCGGCCTTTACGGCTGGGCGAATGGCGTAGGCTTGCTCCACATTGCCCGACGAGAGGGCGGCTACGCCATCTCCGTTAATTGCAATGGCCTCGGCATTGGGTGTCTCCACGTCAAAACTTTCGATGGAGGGGAGCTCCAGCAGCTGTGCCAGGGTTAGCTGGGCTACCTTTAGGTCGCTATGCGCCTTGGTGAGCGAGTACTCCTCCTTGGCCAGCTGCGCCTTACTCTCAAACTCCTCCGAGCGGGGGAGGCGTCCTCCGGCTACCAGCTCCACGGTTTTTTGTACCTGCAGCTTGCCTTGGGCCACATTCTCCTCGGCTACCTTTACCAGCTCCTTGTTGTATAGCACCTGGAGGTAGGCTAGGGTTACCTGTATGGTAATGTCGTCGCCCATTTGGTTGATATCCTCCATGGCAGCCTTAAGCGACCACTCGGTGTACTTTACGCGGCTGTTGATGTAGCTGCCCTGGTAAATGGGGGCGTTGGCGCTAATCCCAAAGGTGGTGGTGGCGGTATTCTGGTTGAGGTAGGTGTTGTTTGCCCCAATCGACCTACCAAACGAAAAATTCTGGTTGAGGTTGGCTCCTAGGTTGGGCAGACGGCTGTTCTTAGCCGTGTTCGCCTGCACCTCGGCCGTTCGCATGTCGTTGGTACGGCGCTGCACATCTATGTTTTGCTTCTTGGCGTGGTCTATGCATTTGCTAAGGCTCCACTGCTCCTGTGCTTGGGTGGTGCCAGCCGCTACCAGGGCCAGCATCAGCGCTGCTATTTTTAGTTTCATCTGATATCTTTTTAGTAGGGTTAGATGCCCGCTGCACGGTATCGGTAGTGCTGCTACCTCTACCGCGCGGGTGCAGGCTTACTTCTTCTTATCGTCCTTCTTAATAAGGGCTCCCTTCAGCTTATCCTTTGCGGTTAATCCCGATACCACCTCTATGTTGATACCATCCGATAGCCCCAGCTTTACGGCCTTGCGGCTAAACTCCTGCTCCTTGCCATCCTTCTTTAGAAGGTTTACGTAGGCGGTATCCTTCACAAATTCTACCACGCTTTCGGGGATGTTGAGCACCCTGTCGCGCTTGTCGAGCACAATTTCGGCGTTGGCGCTGTAGCCTGCACGAACGTAGATGTTTTCGGGGATTTTGGTGGCTGCCTTAATCTCGAATAGGATGGCTCCATTTTCCTCTACGCCTTTAGGCGAGATGTACTCGAGGTTGGCCTCAAACTTTTTATCCTGTAATGCGCCCATGGTGATGGTAAGGGGCATGTTCTCCCTTATTTTACCCACCTCGGTCTCGTCTATCTTGCCCTTAAAAATCATGTCGCGCAGGTTGGCGATGCTGGCAATGGTGGTTCCCTCGTTAAAGTTGTTGGATTGGATTACCGAGTTTCCAACCTTTACCGGCACGTCTAGGATGGTTCCCGATACGGTTGCACGAATCTGGGTGGTGCTGTAGCTGGCCGACTTCTTGGAGATACCTTCGCGAATGATGTTCAGCGCGTCGATGGCATTTTCCTTGTCCTCCTTGGCCTTCTTTAGGCTAAACTGCGATTTCAGGAAGTCTTCCTTAGATACCACTCCCGAGTTGTATAGCTTATTTACGCGGTTGTAGTCGTCCTGCGCTTGGTCTAGGGTGATGTCGGCCTGGTTTACGCGGCTCTCGGCTTGGTTAATCTGCACCATTTCGGGGATAACTTTTACCTTGGCAATCACTTCGCCAGCGGTAATCTTCTCGCCAGCATGCTTGTATATTTCGGTGATGATACCCGATATCTGTGGCTTGATGAGCACCTCGTTGCGGGGTTCTATCTTCCCGGTTGCAATGGTTTTGCGCTCTATTTTCCCAATTTTAGGCGATACTATTTCGAATCGATCTTTGGCTGGGTTGGCCTTCTTCCAAAGGAATACAAACGTAGCAACTAGCAGAATAGCTATGAATGCTATGAAAAGGATGCGCTTTACTTTTTTCATTGTATTTAAATTTTTACTTGTTTCTTTTTCGGTTTACAAACGCTATTCGTCTCGCAGTGCGTCGATGGCCTTTATTTGAAGGGCCTTTCGGGCTGGCACCAGTCCTGCTAGCAAGCCTGCGCCTACCAGCACCACCATTGCCACAATGGCCAGGTCGAGACTAACCTGTGGGTTTACAAAAAATGCCGGGTCGTTGGGGTCTGCGGGTTGTGCCGAAATAAGCGTATCGACAATATTCATGACAAATACCCCAAAACTTAACCCTCCAATACCCGCAATGAGGGTAAGCACGGTGCTCTCGAGCATTATTTGGCTTAGGATGTTGAGCGGAGTTGCTCCAAGGGCGCGGCGTATGCCAATTTCTTGGGTTCGCTCGCGTATGGTTACCATCATGATGTTGCTTACGCCAACAACGCCTGCAAACAAGGTCCCAAAGCCTACAATGATAATTAGCACCTTAATGCCTAAAAAGAGGTTGGCAAACATCTTAAACTGGCGCTCGAGGTTGATGCCAGATACCGCATCGGGATCGGTGGGGGCTATGCTGTGCTCCTTTTTTAGAATGTCCTTAATCTTCTCCTCCACAACGGATATCTCGATGTTGGGCTTAGAGGTTACCGCCAAAAGGTGCACCTGGTCGCCATAGTTGTAGGCCAGCTGCATGGTGGTGAATGGTAGCACCACGCTTTGGTTCATCCTTCCGTTAATGTTGATTTGGGTTAGTGCTCGTACTACGCCAATTACGGTGTAGTAAATGCCGTTTACCTTAACGGTGGTTCCTATGGGGTTTTCTCCAATTCGGTAGAGGTCTTCGTACACCTTTTCGCCAAGTACCACTACCTTCCTTTTTTGGATAATGTCTATATCGTTGATGAATCGCCCGTATAGAATCTCTGGCTTATCAATTTTCGCGTAGTCGGGGTTCAACCCTTTGATGTTGTACGATCCCGACTTATCGCCGCGTATGGTATTCTTGGGTGTGCGGCTACCGCCAAAAAGCATTGGCGAAACCAGCTCCACTTCGGGAACCTTACTTTTGATAATCTCAATGTCGTTGGTCTTCATATTCCACGAGCGTCCTTTCCGGAACCCCTTGTAGGGTTCGGTGGTATTGTTGGCCCAGTAAAATATGGAGTTGGTTGCAAACCCTTTGATGCCATTCATGATACCGTTCTGCATGCCGTTGCCCGAGCCGTACATCACTACCAGCATGAAAATCCCCCAAAAAACGCCGAAGGCTGTAAGGGTGCTTCGCATCTTGTTGCGGGTGATGGTGTCCCATATCTCCTGCCATCTATCTAAATCGAACATAGCGGTTTCGTTTTTGGTGGATTATTCTGCTCGTAGAGCTTCTATCGGTTTAACGGATACGGCTCTTTTGGCAGGAACGTAGCCTGCAATCAGTCCTGCAATAATTAGGATTCCGAGAGCGCTAAGGATAATGCCTACGTCAACCGTTGGATTTTTGAAGATAACGTTCCCCGATTCCGATGGCTGCTGGTCGATCACAAAGCTAATTGCCTCGGTTATTGCAATGCCAAAGAGCATCCCGAAGTATCCGAACGTGGAGGTAATGAGCACCGATTCGATGAGGATCAGCTTAATGATTGAGCCAGGTGTGGCTCCAAGTGCCTTGCGGATGCCAAACTCCTTGGTGCGCTCCTTCACGGTAATTAGCATGATGTTGCTTACGCCTACAATCCCCGCTATCAGGGTTCCAATGCCTACAATCCATATAAATAGGGAAATGGCGTTGAATATGCCCATGGTTTGAATGTAGTTTTGCGAGTTGTTCCATATTCCAAGAGCGCTTCGGTCTTCGGGATTGAAGGTATGGAGGCTGGCAAATCCCTTGCGGATGGTTGTGTTGTACTCCTCGTTTTCGTCGGCCGTTTTTAGGCTCGATGCAGATATGATGATACCATCGTACCCTTTCTCCCCAAAGTTGTAAATTGCCTTAGCAGTCGAAATGGGGATGTATCCTTCGCGCGAGTCGTTGCCGGTTGAGTATTTTACTACGCCAATAATCTTATACATTACGTTGTTGACGTTGACAAATTTTCCTACCGGATTTTCGTTTGGGAATAGCACATCCTTTATTTTTTCGTTGATGGCCACCACCTTTCGCTCCTCCCTAATATCCATAAGGTTGATAAAGCGTCCCATTCCGGGTAGCACTTCAATACCTTCGAGCGATGCGTAGTTGGTGGTTACTCCCAAAAGCGGGTAGGTTCCCGTTCTGTTGCCATTCGAGAAGGAGGCGTTCTCCGAGGGGTAAAACTTGTAGGCTATGGTATCAACGTATGGAAGCTGCTTCTCTGATAGGAAGATGTCTTTTTCGTTCATCTTCATTCTTTTGCCGCTCTGGTAGCCGCCGTAAGCCATCGAGGTGGTTCCTGGCCATAGGTAAATGGCATTCTTCGATTCGCTGGCAAAGTTGGAAGTTACGCCATTGCTTAGCCCATTTCCGGATGCAAGAAGAATGATCAGCATGAAGATGCCCCATGCAACCGCAAAGCCTGTGAAAAATGTCCTTAGCTTGTTCGCCTTTATGGTGGACATTATCTCTTGCCATAAATCTAGCATGGTGCCCTAGTTTTGGGTGATCGATTCTATGATGCCGTCTCTGAGCCTTATGACCTTATCTGTTTTTTCAGAAACTGCTTTTTCGTGGGTTACGATAATCATGGTCATCCCTTTCTGATTTACATCTTTTAGGATTTCCATCACCTCCTCCGAGGTTTTGCTGTCCAGCGCGCCGGTTGGTTCGTCGGCAAGTACAATTTGCGGATTGGCAATAAGCGCCCGTGCAATAGCTACCCGCTGCTTTTGGCCTCCCGACATTTCGTTGGGCATATGGTGCGCCCACTCCTTCAACCCGAGCATGTCCAAATACTCCATCGCCATGATGTTGCGCTTTTTTCTTCCCACTTTTTGGTAGTAAAGAGGTAGAGCAACATTCTCCATGGCATTCTTAAAGTTAATAAGGTTGAATGATTGAAAGATGAACCCAATCATTTGATTGCGATACTCCGCTGCTCTCTTTTCGCTAAGGTTGCTGATTAGAACGTCGTTCAGCTTGTAAGCCCCCGTGTCGTAGTTATCCAGTATTCCCAGAATGTTGAGGAGGGTAGATTTTCCAGAGCCTGAGGCTCCCATAATCGAAACAAAATCGCCTTTGTGAATATCTAAGTCAATACCTTTTAAGACATGTAACGGACTACCGTTGAAGTATGTCTTGTTGATTCCTTCGAGTTTTATCATAACCTGGTTCCGTAATTTTAGCACCAATAAGACGTCTGTGCGCAGTAAAGGTTACAAGTTAAAACACGAGATTTTTGTTGATAGCCGTAAAAATGGATGTAAAAAAGATTAAATGGCTATTTTATAGTAGTTTTAAGTAATTTGTTTTAGGTTACGAACTCCCTTTTTTGTGTAGTTGGCTGTTAGCTTAGCGTGTATTTCGGTAGTGCTTTCTTTGCTGTAAAAGAAAAGCCCGAACGTGTCGGGCTTTTTTTATAGGTTGATACTTCCTTCGAATACTTTTTCAGCAGGTCCTGTAAGCCATACGTTCTTGAAGGTGTTGTCTTCTGTCTTTTCAAAAGACACAGAGAGATAGCCTCCCATAACCTCTACGTTCCATTCGTTTTGGTCGCTTTCGAGGAAGAGCGCGGTGGCAATGGCCGCAGCAGTGGAGCCCGTTCCGCAAGCTAGCGTTTCATCTTCAACGCCACGCTCAAAGGTTCTAACGAATATTTCATCTTCAAATATCTCTACAAAGTTGACATTTGTGCCGTTGGGCATGAAGGTTTCGCTGTTTCGGATGGCCTTACCCTCTTCGTAAACATCCATTTCTTCTAAATCTTCAACAAAGGTAACGTAGTGTGGCGATCCTGTATTGATGAAGTAGTAGTCTTCATGCTCTTCAATTTGGGTAACGTCTATCATTTTTAGGCGTACAAGCACCTCTCCATCTTCGTCAGAGAAGTGAGCCTCGTGCAAGCCATCAATGCTGTTGAAAACAACTTTTTCGCCGCTTCCTAACCCCAGCGATTTGGCAAATACCGAAATGCAGCGGCCTCCATTTCCGCACATGGTGGATTCTTTTCCATCCGAATTGAAGTAGCGCATGAAAAAGTCGTGGTCGTCATCATTTTCGAGGAGCATTAACCCATCTGCTCCAACTCCAAAATTTCTGTCGCAAAGGAATTCAACGGTTTCTGTTGCTGGCTGAAACTTTCCGTCACGATTGTCGATAACTACAAAATCGTTTCCTGCACCTTGGTATTTTACAAAATTTACTCCCATCGTCTCAACTTTTTTGATGTTACTAAGTTAACCTTTTGCCCGAAACTAGGGTGACGAGGGCTTTTTCTTTGAGTTAATCTGTGTTAGAGTTATTCTTGCACATAATATTTCCCGCAACAGGTTAGTTATTATGCTAGTTGTTTTGGCAAACCTTTTGATTATATCACTAATGCTGTGGTTTTGCAGCTTCTATCTGTAGTTGTGCCAAAATGTTATTGTAAGATGCCTTTTTGACAGAAGTAGCAGCATCTAAATATGAGTGTTAATTAAAAATCAATCACAAATGAAAAGAAGACATTTATTAGGGTTTCTTGTAGCAGCGCTAGTTGGTGGTGCAATCTCTTCAGTTTTGGTTGTAAGCATCATGCAAAAGAACTTTGTAAAAACTCAAGATCTTTTCGACCCTTCGCTGAAGTATGTTTCAAATCAAAGTGGAGGAAGTGCTGGTGCCCCCAACTTTACCTATGCAGCCGACCAGACTATCCATAGCGTGGTTCACGTAAAAACGTATTCCTCTCAAAGGGAGGCTCCTGATCCGTTATTGGAGTTTTTCTTTGGATATCGGCAGGAGCCTAGATCTCAGGATCCGACACCTAGAGGGGCAGGCTCTGGCGTAATTGTAACAAAGGATGGGTATATTGTTACCAACAACCACGTGATAGAGGATGCCGAAAAAATAGAGGTCACTTTAAATGACAAGAGAACTTATCAAGCAAAAGTTGTTGGTGCAGATCCCAATACGGATATTGCACTATTGAAAATTGACGAGAAAAATTTGCCTTTCATCAAAATGGGAGATTCCGATAATCTTCGGGTTGGTGAGTGGGTTATTGCAGTTGGGAACCCTTTTAATTTAACTTCTACCGTTACGGCTGGTATTGTTAGCGCTAAGGGCCGTAATTTTCCTGTTCGTCGAGATGGAAATCCGTTTAAAATTGAATCGTACATTCAAACGGATGCTGTCGTAAATCCAGGAAATTCAGGCGGCGCTTTGGTGAATACTGATGGTGAACTCGTCGGCATTAATACGGCCATATACACTCAAAATGGAGTTTTTAATGGCTACTCTTTTGCTGTTCCTGTGAGCATTGTAAAAAAGGTTATTTACGATTTAATGGAGTACGGTTCTATCCAGCGGGCATTTCTAGGGGTTAGCATGAGCGAAATCACCTCAGAAACCTACGATGAACTTAAGCTGAAGGAAGTTGTTAAAGGTGTTTACGTTGCCGCTGTTAATGAAGGTGGTGCAGCAGCAGATGCAGGCGTGAAAGCGGGAGATATTATTACTGCCATTAATAATGAGGAGATTAACTCTATATCTCAGGTGCAAGAGCAAGTTAGCAGATATCGTCCAGGAGATAATGTAGAAATTTCTGTAATTCGTGATGGAAAAGTGAAACAATTTAAGGCGACTTTACGTAAAACAGCGGGTGGAGGAATGATGGAGGTCGCCGAAAATGGCTACTACTCTATCCAAGGTGCCACATTTGCCAATGTTAGCCCACAATTGAAGAATAGCCTAAGGCTGAGGGGCGGAGTTCAGATAGTTGACCTTAAAGATGGATTGTTAAAGTCACAGGGAATTCGAAAAGGGCTTATCATATTACGCATAAATAGAGTAGCAATTAGCAGCGTTGAGAATCTCGCTGAGGTGTTTGCTACTGCTAAAAAGAATCAGGTAGTGACCATTGAAGGCGTTTATCCAAATGGTTTGCAGGCTTTTTATAGCATTGGCATGTAGTTTGTTACGAGTAAAACACAACACACAAAGGTTTATAATTTCATGAGACAACTTAAGATCACCAAATCGATCACTAACAGAGAGAGCGCTTCGCTAGACAAGTACCTACAGGAAATTGGAAAGGAAGAGCTAATCACTGTTGAGGAAGAAGTTGAATTGGCGCAACGGATCAAGAAAGGCGATCAGGTAGCCCTAGAAAAGCTTACCCGTGCTAATCTTCGTTTCGTGGTATCGGTAGCAAAACAGTACCAAAATCAGGGGCTCAGCCTACCAGACCTTATCAACGAGGGAAACCTTGGGTTGATTAAGGCTGCTGAAAAATTTGATGAGACTCGTGGTTTTAAATTCATTTCTTACGCGGTTTGGTGGATTCGTCAGTCTATCCTTCAGGCTCTTGCAGAGCAATCGCGTATTGTACGTTTGCCTTTGAACCAGGTTGGTTCTTTGAATAAGATTAACAAGGCATTTGCAAAGTTTGAGCAAGAAAATGAGCGTACTCCATCACCAGAAGAGTTGGCCGATGCGCTGGATCTTCCAAAAGAAAAAGTGTCTGATACGCTAAGAGTTGCAGGTCGTCACGTTTCTGTTGATGCTCCTTTTGTTGACGGAGAAGACAACAGCCTTTTGGACGTTCTTATCAACCCTGACTCTCCAAATGCCGATCGTAGCCTTATCAATGAGTCGTTGGTAAAAGAAATTGAGCGTGCTTTGGCAACTCTTACTGATAGAGAGAGAGATATTATTCGCCTTTTCTTTGGAATAGGATGTAGCGAGATGACTCTCGAGGAAATTGGTGAGAAATTTGGACTAACACGCGAGCGCGTGCGACAAATTAAAGAGAAGGCGATCCGTCGTCTTCGTCATAGCACCCGTAGTAAGCATCTTAAGAGTTTTCTTGGATAAATCGTTACTAAAAAAAATGAAGCCCGCCACTCCAGCGGGCATTTTACATTGTATAAAAAAAGGCATCTAAAACAGATGCCTTTTTTATGTATTGAACTTAATAACCTATTCGTTTTTACCGCAATCACATTTTTTTGCCTTGTTGTTCACATCCTTGTACTCAATTTCTAAGCTTTTGTTGTATATGGCCATTGCTCTGGCGCTCATACCCATGCTCGAGAATCCTCCGTCGTGAAGAAGGTTTTGCATGGTAACTTTGCGAGTTAGATCTGAGAACAGTGCAATCGTATAATCGGCACATTCTTCTGCTGTTGCATTTCCAAGTGGAGACATGCGGTCTGAGAAGTCCATTAATCCATCAAAACCCATAATGCCACCTCCTGCGGTTGTCATTGTTGGAGACTGGGAGATGGTGTTGATGCGTACGTGCTTTTCGCGGCCATAGATATACCCGAAGCTGCGGGCAATAGATTCAAGTAGGGCTTTTGCATCAGCCATATCGTTGTACCCATAAAGCGTGCGTTGCGCGGCAACATACGAGTAGGCTACGATCGACCCCCACTCATTCATGGCGTCTAGCTTGCGGCAAACTTGAATAACCTTATGGAATGAGATTGCTGAAATATCTAACGTTTTTTGAAGATAGTCGTAGTCTAAATCGTCGTAGGTTCTTCCTTTGCGAACGTTTGGAGACATTCCGATTGAGTGGAGCACAAAATCTAACTTGCCACCTAGTGCTTCCATTGATTCTGAAATCAACCTCTCTAAATCTTTTACGTTGGTTGCATCCGCAAGAATCACTTTGGAGTTCGTTCTTTCTGCTAGCTCATCAAGTTCTCCAAGACGAAGCGCTACCGGAGTGTTTGTTAGAACGAATGTTGCTCCCTCCTCATGTGCCTTCTCGGCAACTTTCCATGCAATTGATTTGTCATTAAGGGCTCCGAAGATAATTCCTCTTTTACCCTTTAACAAGTTGTATGACATAGGTATGTAATTTAGTTAAACAAATATAGATATTAAAGCCGATAGCGGCAGAGCGGTTTCTATTAACTTTGATTAAATTGAAATTGGACGTTGTTTAAACTATGAACGGCTGGAAATGTTCAATCGTAAAAAAGCGATGGATACTTATTAAAATAAAAAGATGGCTTATAAGCGCTATAAACCATCTTTTAAGTCCTATTTCAAGTACTACTTAGCTTTTAAGAAGTGCTTTGGCATTCTGAATTGCTGCAGGAGTTAAGTTTTGGCCGCTTAACATTTTTGCTATTTCGGTAATTCGTTCTTCTTTTGAAAGCATTTTTATTTGCGTCGAAGTGGAGTTGTCGTCGCTTTCTTTGTACACGAAAAAATGGTAGTCTCCTTTACTTGCAATTTGCGGAAGGTGGGTGATATTTATAATCTGAATATCCTGAGATACATCTTTTATAATGCCCCCCATTTTATCAGCAACTTCACCCGAAACGCCAGTGTCTATTTCATCAAAGATAATGGTTGGAAGGTCTCCTTGTTTTGCAAGCAACGTCTTAATGCTAAGCATTAGTCGTGACATTTCTCCGCCAGAGGCCACTTTTGCTACATCCTGAAAGGAAAGCTGCTTATTGGCCGAAAAGAGAAACTCAATTTTATCAAATCCTGTATTCGTTAGCTCTGATTCTAAATAGTCTATTTTAAACTTTGCAAATGGCATTCCGAGTTCTCCTAGTTGGGTTGCTATATATTCCGCAATTTTTTCGGATACGGCTTTTCTTTTTTCGGACAACAAAGAGGCCTGTTCGCGTAATTTAAGAAGAAGTTCGTCTGTAAGCTGGCGCTGAGCCGCAATTTGTTCTTCTGAGTTGGATATTTGAGAAATTTTCTTGTCTAAGCTGTTGCGAAGCTCTATGAGCTCAAAAATAGAGGTTACCCTGTGCTTTTGCTGTAGGGAATAGATTAGATCAAGTCGCTCCTTTACCGTGGCCAATCGTTCTGGATTCATCTCTATTTTTTCATTTAAATCCTGAATCTCTTGGCTTATATCTTTAAGTTCGATAGTAGTACTGTCAATCCTTTCTAATAGCGCTTCCGACCTGTGGAATACCTCTTTGATTCTTTTTAAGGACTGATGGCAATTCTTAAGGATTGTCAGAACTGAGCCTTCTGCTTCAGAAATGGCTTCAGAACAGAACTGCAATTCCGATTTTATGGTTTCCGCATTCGATAGCTCGCGTTCTTCTTCTTCAAGAACTTGCTGTTCGCCATCTACAAGCTTTGCATCATGCAGCTGCTGGAATTGGAATGAGTAGTAGTCAAAATCGTTCGCATTCTTTTTCTGTTCATCAATAAGCTGTTGTAATTTTTGTTCTTCCTTCTTATAGCTGGAGAATTTTTGCTGGTAGTTGGTAAGTAAGTCTGAGTTGCCAGCTACTACATCAACAACATTTAGCTGAAATTGATGATTCGAAAGATGCAGGGTCTCATGTTGAGAGTGAATATCTATAAGCTTTAGACCTAAATCCCGAAGGGTTGTTAGGTTTACCGGGATGTCGTTGATGTACGCGCGCGACTTTCCGCTTGGGGTGATAATTCTTCTAACTGCTGTTTGCTTTTCAAAATCGATGTCGTTTTCCTCAAAAAATGCTTTAAGATTCATTTTTTCGATGTCGAAAATGCCTTCGATTACGCAGTTTTTCTCATTATCCTTTAGGGCAGAGGTGTCGGCTCGTTGTCCAAGTATGAGCCCAAGCGCTCCAAGCAGGATAGATTTTCCGGCACCTGTTTCGCCAGTAATAATGTTAAGTCCCGACTTGAATTCTATTTCAAGTTTTTCTATAAGGGCATAGTTTTCTACAGATAACGATTGAAGCATGGTACTATCCGTTAGATGTTCTTTTTCTCTTCGGTTATCTTTTTGTATTTAGGCTCGTTCGCCTGATCAATTTCAGAAAGTATTTGGTAAATACGCTGCTTTTCCGAAGCATATGCTTCGCTATAAACATTTACAAGCTCATCCGATTTGGCATCAAAAAATATTTTAAGCAAAAACAGGTACGGATCTGGTTTATCTCTAAAAACTTTTTGAATGCTAAGAAGCCCATTGGTAACCTCATCTCTTCCTTCCGAAATTTTACTTGCCATTTGGTCTAGGCCTAACCGATGGTAGGTGTAACTCGCATTGCGAACTGCCGAATATTTGGGGTTTAGAATGTTTTCAATCAGCCAGTATCTGTTTTTATGGGAAGATTCGTAGGGCTTCCATCCTTTTTCTGAGGCTGTTTGCGCGTTGCTTACAATTTTTTCAGCCTTCTTGAAATATTCGTTGCCTCCTTTCGGTGAAAAAGAGTCATAGTCGAGTCCTATTACGACATAGGCATAGTAGGCAAGGAGAGAGGTTAGCGCTGAGCCGTAGCTGTTTTCGTTAAATTCCAACTTGTCGAATTCTTGGTAGGAGAATTGTACGTCGTTGTCGTTAAAGTTAAAGAGCACGGTGCTGTAGGATGATCCAAATATAGGTCTGCGCGACTGTACTTGAAGTGTTCCCTTATACTCGTTGGGGCCAACCTGCTCCGTTATATTTATAAGGAAGTTACACTCTATACGTTCATCTACCGAGTATACGTTGTTGCTCCACGAGCGGTTATTCATAAACTCGTAGAGCGCGGTCTGTAGCGTTTGGAATGCTTGCCTATAAGTCCCTTGGATTTGTGCCGCATTTACCGATATATTGCAGCGCAAATCTTGCCCTAGAGCACAAAAGGTAACCGCTAGAAGTACGGAAGTCAGTAGATATTTTCTCATTATAGGTTAGGATTTTGTTGAACGTACAATTTGGTCTACAATGTCTTTGGCTACATTGGCCTTTGATTTTAGATCAAAATGCTCCGCTTTTCCATCCTTGAATATAATAGAAATTTTATTTGTATCGTGATTGAATCCTGCTCCTTTGTCTCGTAGCGAATTTAAAACGATGAAATCCAGATTTTTGCTTTGAAGTTTTTTGGCAGAGTTTTGTACCTCGTCGTTGGTTTCCAGAGCAAATCCGACAAGCAGCTGCTCTTGCTTTTTTATTTTGCCAAGCTCTGCTGCAATATCCTTGTTAGGAGTCAGGTTTATGGATAAATCGTTGCTCTTTCGTTTAATTTTTACATTGGAGTACGAATCTGGACGATAGTCGGCAACGGCAGCGCACATTACGGCGCCATGAGTATTCGGGTAGATGTCTATGCACTTTTGGTACATTTCCTCTGCACTAACCACATCTGTTTTTGTTATGTTGGGATGCGTGCTGGAAATGTTGGTTGGGCCGCTTACTAGCGAAACTTTAGCCCCACGCTTTGCTAATTCTTCGGCTATAGCATAACCCATTTTCCCCGACGACCAGTTCCCTATAAAGCGTACCGGGTCGATAGGTTCGAAGGTGGGACCTGCTGTTACTAGGAAATGTTTGCCGCTAAGCTCTGCTGGTTGAAAAAAAAAATCCTCGACGGCCTTTACAATATTTTCAGGCTCTTCCATTCTTCCTTTGCCAATCAGTCCGCTCGCAAGCTCTCCAGAAGCTGGTTCTACAATTCTATTCCCGTATGACTTTAGCGTCTCTAGGTTTTTCAAGTTAGCAGGGTGCGCGTACATATCTAAGTCCATTGCTGGAGCTACGAGTACAGGGCACTTTGCCGAAAGGTAGGTAGTAAGGAGCAGGTTGTCGGCAATGCCGTTGGCCATTTTCCCTATTGTATTGGCAGATGCGGGTGCTATTAGGTACAGATCGGCCCACATACCAAGATCTACGTGGCTATTCCAATCCCCATTTTCAGGATTGTAAAAGTCTACCAATATTGGACTTTTTGCAAGTGTCGCAATGGTTAGCGGTGTGATAAACTGCTTGGCCATAGGGGTCATGATAACCTTAACTTCGGCACCTGACTTCACGAGTAACCTAATAAGTATAGCAGCTTTGTAGGCTGCTATACTGCCGGTTATCCCGATAATTATGTGTTTGTCTTTAAGAACAGAAGACATTTAATTTCTAGTGTTTGTTGCCCTCTCCGCTTTGACGGAAGTAAACTTTTCCATCAAGAAACTCTTGAGTTGCAATTAGTACTGGTTTTGGAAGTTTTTCGTAGTACCTTGATATTTCGATTTGCTCACGATTTTCGAAAACCTCTTCTAGATTATCTGTGAAGGTGGCAAATTCTTCTAATTTGCGGCTAAGCTCATGCTTCATCTCGGCAGAGATTTGGTTAGCTCGCTTCGAAATAATAGATACAGATTCGTAAAGATTGCCTGTTGGTGCATCAATCTTGTGCGAATCACGGGTAATTGTCGAGCTGGCTGCGCCTACTTTTTTGTAGTCCATTATTACAACTTTTGTTTAGTTCTTTACAAATTGGTTTGCCACTTTGAGCATATCTTCAACTTCCTTCTTGTACTTTGTCTCAGGATATTCTGCTATCAAAGTGTAGTAGTTGTCGATCATCTCCTGAAAGCGTCCTCTCTTTTTATCTGGAATACTATTGTTGGCGTATTCGTAAGAGGCTTTTACGATCATATAGAGCTGCTCTTCGTGGTGCTTCGAGTCTGGGTAGTCTTTAATTGCGCGCTTTAGTGCAACAATTGCCGACTTATAGTACTCTCCTCCCATATCGAAGTAAAGTTTGGAGCTAAGGTACGACTTCTCCATCAATTTTTCCCTCATATCCTTTATAATTTTCTTAGCCTCATCTGCTTTAGGGCTGCGAGGATACTTGTAAAGGAATTCCTGCATCTGCACAATGGCGTTGCTGGTCGAGGTTTGATCTAGAGTTACGCGGGGTGATTGCTTGTAGAAGCTGTAGGCAAATAGGTATTCGGCCTCTTCGGTAAATACGCTGCGGGGAAACTTATTTCTGAAGGTGTCAAAAAGCGTTCCTGCAGCCTCGTAGTCTTCCATCCCGAAGTAGCATTTTGCCACAAAGTAGTTAACAGAATCGTCGCGAACAGTACCCTGGTATATGGTGGTGACTTGCTCCAGAAGCAATGAAGCTCGGTAGAAGTCCTTCTTATTCATATACTCTATAGATTTCTTATACTTATAGTCGTAGTCGTTGCTTTTGAGAATCTTATCAAAACCGCTACAGCTGCTAAGAAGAAGAGCGATTGCAAAAACTGCAAATATGATACCGTTCTTTCTGTTCATAGTATTTTAAAAATAATTGGCAAAATTAATTTTTTTTCGACAATCTCTGAATTTTTTTGTCTTAACATATGTTCTTGATGCATCTTAATAGACAATGCGTACTGTCGCAACAAAAAAAAACATAGTTTTGCATGTTCTTTAACGTGACAAGTTAGTAAGATATTGTAGAACTAAAAATTTATATATCGTGGACATATTTGAGAGGATTAAAAAGAACCGCGGTCCTATCGGAAAGTACGAAAAAGAGGGACACGGTTACTACGCATTTCCTAAGCTAGAAGGCGAACTAGGCCCCCACATGATATTCAGAGGTAAGCCAGTCCTTAACTGGAGCTTGAATAACTATATCGGATTAGCCAACCACCCTGAGGTGAGAAAGGCTGATGCGGATGCCGCTGCCGCTTACGGTATGGCATACCCAATGGGTGCCCGTATGATGTCTGGCCAAACTACCAAGCACGAGGAGTTGGAGCAGCGCCTAGCTCAATTCGAAGGAAAGGAAGATGCCTACCTCTTGAATTTTGGCTACCAAGGAATGGTGTCAATCATCGACTCGTTAACTAGCCGTAACGATGTTATTGTTTACGACTCCGAGTCGCACGCTTGTATTCTAGACGGTATGCGCCTTTCGCCTGCAAAGCGTTTCGTTTTTGCTCACAACGATATGGACAGCCTCGAAAAGCAGCTAGGACATGCCTCTAAGTATGTTCTAAAGACTGGTGGTGGTATTCTTGTTATCACCGAAGGGGTGTTTGGTATGGCTGGCGATTTGGGTAACATCCCTGGTATCGTAGAGAAAAAAGCACGCTTCAGCTTCCGTTTGTTGGTTGACGATGCTCATGGATTTGGTACTATGGGTAAGCAAGGTGCTGGTATTGGCGAGCATTTCGGTGTTCAAGACCAAATCGACCTATACTTCTCTACCTTCGCTAAGTCGATGGCTGGCATTGGTGGTTTTGTTGCTGGCGATGCCGATATCGTAAACTACCTTCGCTACAACCTTCGTTCGCAAATATTCGCTAAATCGCTGCCAATGCCAATGGTATTTGGTGCATTAAAGCGCTTGGATTTGCTTCAAACTAAGCCTGAACTGAAAAATAAGCTTTGGGAAATCGTAGGGGAACTTCAATCTGGATTGAAGAAGCAAGGTTTTGACATAGGTGTAACCGAATCTCCTGTAACTCCTGTTTACATGCACGGAGAGGTGCCAGAAGCTACCAACTTGGTGTTGGATCTTCGCGAAAACTACGGCATCTTCTGCTCTATCGTAGTTTACCCAGTTATCCCTAAGGGACAAATTCTTCTTCGTCTTATCCCAACTGCAGTGCACACTAGCGCAGATGTTGAGCGTACTATTAGCGCATTTGCTGCTTGTCGCGAAAAGCTTGCTGCTGGTAAGTATGTGGGCGAGGCGGTTGTTCAACCCGAGTAGATTTTTTCCTCAAAATATAAAAGGGCTGTCCGTTGGGCAGCCCTTTGTTTTATCTTCTTCTTGGTGGAGGGCTCGTTCGTGCCTCTCTTCTTTGCTGTGCTTCTTTAGCAAGGCGCTTCGAGTTTACTATTTGGTAGGTCATCCCTCCAACGATGGCTGCCGCGGCAAAATAGCTGTACGCCTTGTACGACTCGGCCATCTTCTTGTCGTTCTGTAGCGAGTTGTAGATCGACTTCATGGCGTTGTCGGTGCTGTTGTTTTTCTGAATGGCAGCCGACGTGCTGCTTAGCAGCGTGTACTGCTTAAGGTTGATGTTTAACGGTTTTGGGGCAAAGTAGTAGGGGATAAAGCCCAAACTAGGAAGTGCCTTCTTTTGAATGTTGGGTATTGCAGTAGGCTCCACCGTCGTTGAGTCAGAGCGCTGGGCTGCCGCTCCAAAAGCTAGGAGAATAAGCCCAAGGCCTAGTAATCTCCGAAAATGTTTTGAGTAGCTCATAATGCCGATTGTTGGGTTGTTGATGTAGTCTTATTTGACACTATTTTGGAGTTGTTGTATCAAATTTCAGACCAAAATTAGCGTCTGGTCGGAGGGCTTGCTTTGGCTTCTCTGGCCTTTTGTGCATCCTTGCTCATCGACTCCCCATGGGCTGCCTGATATACTACGCCTCCTAGTACGCCTGCCACATTTATGATGCTTAGTATCTCGTTTTGTTTGGCAATCTTTTTATCGTTTTCGAGGGTAAGCTGTATTAGCCTCATCGCATTGTCGGTGCTTTTGCTCTTTTTTACGTGCTCGCTAATGCTGCTATTGGCAATGGAGTAGTACTTAAGCTTGTAGTTTAGCACTTTTGGCGCATAGAAGTATGGCGAATACTGAATACTCGGCAGCAGCTTTTTTTCGGGTTGAACCAGCTTTAGCGTCTCCGAACGCTTGGTGGTGTCGGTGTTTTGTGCCAACGCGCTGGAGGCTACGAGCACCATCAAAATGAACAAAAATTTGGAGTAATGTTTAGTAGTCATTATGGCTAGATTTCTTTGTTATGTTTATGTATGGTGTATTGCTATGGCCATACTCCTTTGTTGGGATTAGCGGCCGGCATTACAATCTCTAAAACGAGTCATTCTTAAAATTTGTTGCATAAAAAAGCCCCGCATTTGCGAGGCTTGGTAGTTATTTCTTCCCTTTTCTCTTTTTGGTGGCAAACTCTTTCTGCTTTTTCAGAAAGGCGTTCTGTACCTCTACCTGTTTTTGGAGGTCGTTTACCGTCTTTTCTAACCCTAGCTTTTGTTTTTGCTGATCTTCCTTCTCAAAGTTTAGGTTCACAAGCAGCTGCCTAGCGGCGGCTATGTTGGCGCTGCAGCTGTCCATCATGGCCTTCATCTGGAAGGCGGTAACGCCCTTCGATCTAAAGTTCTTTTTAAGGCTGGTAAACTTCGTGTGGAACTCTATAGCCTTGTTTACCTTGTCTGCAACGCCGTTAAACTGGGTGACATTACGGTATTCCAGCGCATTTTTTTCCCTCTTCTTTAGTAGCGGCAGCTGCTGGTTTACGTTTTCGATCATGGCGCTGGTGCATTTGTTTACGTCGCCAGCCCACTTAAGGCGGCGGCAAAGCGCCGTTAGCTGCTCCGAGCGGAGTAGCGGATCTTCCCTCTTTATGGTGTCGTTGTAGCTGCATATTACGCCTTTGGTGGCAGGCTCTTCCGACTTAAGGAATGCCTCAGCCTTAATGGGGTGGCTTACCAGCTGCCAAACGGGGTCGAAGGGCATGTGTGTGTTTAGAAATAGGGCAGGCTCTACCAGGCAGTAGGTGGTGGTAGCCTTCTTGTTAAACTTCCCTTTAGAAAGCATTCCAGCTCCCCACATGGGGTCAAAGAGGTACCATTTGCCTTCGGCTGTTTTTACGGCGTTCCAGGCATGCCCCGCGTCGTCTACCTCGCCGTTTAGCATGGTGTAGCCAGTAACGGTAAAGGCCTCAAATCCGAGCTTTCGGCACGTCTTGCTGAAGAGCTCGGCGTAGCCGCTGCATACGGCCTTCTTCTTTTTGATAACCACGTTTGCTGCCGAGTCGGCGTCGTAGTCCGAAATGAAATCGGCAACACCACCCTTTTCGTAGCCAATGTTTTTGCTGATCCACACGTAGGCCGCACGCAGCTGCTCTTCTGGTGTCGAGAGCTTGTCCGATATGTAGTTTGCGAGCGTCTCTACCGATTTGGTGGCGCTGCTGGGTATCTTAGAGGCTACCTTATCGGCATTTTCGAAGCTTTGCGCCTTTACCCCGATGCCTGCAAGTATAGCTACCGCGAGTAGTAGTTGTCTTTTTATCATTCCCGTTTTAGTTTATTCCTTTATGTTGCTAGCAACGAGGGGCCGCAGCCTTCGCCTCGTTTTCGAATTGCGTGCAAGAATACTTAAAAAATTGATAGCCCCGCAGTGTTGCCTCCATTTTTAGTTCGATTTTTAGCTCTCCATCCCGATATCGATCGCCGCCCTTTTTACCGCCATGCCGAGGGGGCGATGTACCAATTATTGGCTTACCTTTGCCCCACAATACTTGGAATCTTGAAATCCTACTCTACAATAGTTATTGGTGGTGGTCCTGCGGGAATGGCTGCCGCCATCTTTGCGTCGGCTGGCCCTACGCTTATACTCGAGCGCAACGACTCGCTGGGCAAGAAGCTTCTTATTGCCGGCACTGGCCGTTGCAACATAACGCATAATGGCGATATCGGCGATTTTATCCACCACTATGGCGATCACGGCAAGTTCCTCAAAAAGGCCCTGCGCGAGTTTACCAACACCGACATGGTGCAGTTTTTTACCGATCGCGGGCTGGCCACCATTGTAGATAAGAACGGCAAGGTATTCCCGCACACCGAAAAATCGCGCGACGTGCTGCGCGTTTTGCTCGACGAGTGCCGAGCTCGTGGCGTCGAAATTCGCAGCAACCAGCAGGTGGTTCGGGTAGATAGGGTAGAGGAGCAGTTTGTGGTGGCCGCTAACGGCGAAACGTTTGGCGCCAAGCACCTGGTGGTGGCCACGGGCGGGCGCTCGTACCCAACCACGGGCTCTACGGGCGACGGATACCTGCTCGCCCAGCAGCTGGGCCACACCGTGGTCGAGCCACGCCCCGCGCTTACCCCCGTGTTTGTGAAGGATTACCCGTTTGCCGAGCTGGCCGGGGTTTCGTTGGATGCGGTTCCCGTTTACCTGTACCGTGGCGCCAAGAAGGTGGCCGAGCATTCTGGCGATATCGGTTTTACGCATAAGGGGATTAGCGGACCGGGGATTATCGACTTCTCGCGCCACATGCTCCCCGGCGATACCCTGCGCATCAACTTTGTGGGTAAACCCGTCGATGCCTTTCGCCGATCCTTTATCGACGGCGCTGCTACCCAAGGCCGGCAAACCGTCCAAACGTTCCTTCGCGATTACGACCTGCCCAAGAGCCTTATGCGCGCCCTGCTCGATAGGTGCAACGTCGATGCGGCAGAGTGCCTCTCCAACGTGGTGGCTGCAAAGCGCAACCTGCTCATCGAGCTGCTGTGCGAGTTCCCCTTTCAGATAGATCGCCTAGGTGGATTTAAGGTGGCTATGGCTACCGCTGGCGGAGTTGCTCTCGACGAGGTATCCTCCAAAACAATGGAGTCTAAGCGCTGCCCCAACCTTTACTTTGCTGGCGAGGTGCTCGATATCGATGGCGATACGGGCGGCTACAACATCCAGGCGGCCTTCTCTACGGGCTACGTGGCGGGTAAGGCCATCTCCAAAAAGGTCGAAGCCGCTCGGTAGGGCGTCTCCTTTCGTAGGCCCGCTGCAGATTTTGCTATCGCGGGCCCATCTTCCCAATTTTTTTCTACCTGTATTTTTTATCGGCCCATATTTTATTGATATGAAATAGGAATATTCATAAATAACGCTAATTTTGTAAAAGTGTGCTACCCAAGCATCGTTGTGTTTAACCTGTAAAAGTCGAGCAGCCTCAGCGCTTGCCGGGTAAGGCATCCTCAAATTCTCTATAACCAATAAATGCTAACAGCTATGCCAGCAGTAAGCAATACCCTTAACGCCAGCAACCTCGCCGCCTTTGCGACGCTGCTTGCCGCTGTTAAAGAGTTTGGTAGCCGTTACAACCCTGCTAGCCCTCGGCTTTCCATATCCAGCCTCGACGCCACCTACGAGCGGGCGCAGCGTGCAACATCCGAGGTGCTGCAGCTCGAGGTTGCCTACTCCGAGGCCATCGACGAGCGCATCAACCTATTTGGCAAGCTCTACCCCTACGCCTCGCAGGTGGTAAGCATGTACAGCATCTGCTCGCCCGACGAGCGCGCTGTCGAAAACGCACGAATGATTCTTCGCAGGCTAAGGGGCGCCCGCTACGGCGCAAAGCAGAGCTTATCCGAGGCTGCCGATGCCGATAGGGCCAGGTTACGCTCGCACTCGCAGCTGGGCTTCGAGGATCGGACCAGCAACTTCGCCCAGCTGGTTTCGCACATCGAGGCTTGCCCGCTCTACAAGGTCAACGAGCCCAACCTAACCAAGGAGGCTGTTAGGGGATTTGCCGATAGCCTCACGGCCGCCAACGATCGGTGCATCGAGGCTGCCGCCGTGCTCCAGTCGGCCCGTATTCGCCGCGACGACCTGTTTTACGATGGCGACGAGTCGCTACATCAGCTTTTCATGGAGATTAAAAAATATCTTAGAGGCGCCTTTGGTGTGTCGAGCGTTGAGATGAAACGCGTATCGAGCATCTTATTTAGGCGCCTGCGTAGGTTGCATTCATAAGCTAGAAGAGAAAGGCGGCTGCAAGGTCGCCTTTCGTTTTGCTACACGCTCATGTCCGATGCCTAGGCGGTGCCTGCCCGGGCATTTTTTATGGTGGTAGGCGCTGTTTTTCGGGCTGATGCGGCTGCTTTGGCTACCGTAGCGCCCGGTAAGGATGCTGTGCCTCCAGAATGGCCATTATTGTGGTGGTAGCTCGTTGTGTCGCTCTGGTAGTTCGTTGTGTCGCTCTGGTAGTTCGTTCTGTCGTTGTGGTAGTTCGTTGTGTCGCTGTGGTAGCTCGTTGTGTTGTTGTGGTAGTTTGTTGTGTTGTTGTGGTAGTTCGTTATGTCGCTCTGGTAGTTCGTTGTGTTGCTGTGGTAGTTCGTTGTGTCGCTGTGGTAGTTTGTTGTGTTGCTGTGGTAGTTCGTTATGTCGCTGTGGTAGCTCGTTGTGTTGTTGTGGTAGTTCGTTGTGTCGCTGTGGTAACTCGTTGTGTTGCTGTGGTAGTTTGATTTGTCGTTGTGGTAGCTCGTTATGTTGTTGTGGTAGTTCGTTATGTCGTTGTGGTAGCTCGTTGTGTTGCAGTGGTAGTTCGTTGTGTTGCTGTGGTAGCTCGTTGTGTTGCTGTGGTAGCTCGTTGTGTTGTTGTGGTAGCTCGTTGTGTTGTTGTGGTAGTTCGTTCTGTCGCTGTGGTAGTTCGTTGTGTCGCTGTGGTAGCTCGTTGTGTTGTTGTGGTAGTTCGTTGTGTTGTTGTGGTAGCTCGTTGTGTCGGCGACCAAGTTGGCCGTTGCGGCCTCGTAGCGGCGCTTAGCCGAGGCGGAGTGGGCAACCGATCCTCTATAAAGCGTCAAAGGAGCCCCGTATGGTGCTCCTTTGACGTTGTATGCTGGTAGGCTATCGCTGGAATAGCTCTATTTCGTTCTGTACCTTGGTGGCAAGCGAGTCGTATGTCTCGCCCTCGGGGTATATCGGAGGCAGGAAGTCGACTTCTACCTTGGTGCCGGGCTTGGGGAAGCGGCTGCCGCGGGGTAGCGCCTCGTAGGCTCCCTTTATCGACACGGGCACGATGGGGATATTCAGCTCGCAGCTAAGGATGGCAAAGGTTTTCTTGAAATCGCCCAGGTTTCCGTTCTTGGTACGGGTTCCTTCGGGGAATATCATGATGTTGTTGTTTGTCTTTAGCGCTTCGCCCATCTTCTGTATCGACTCCTTCAGGTCTTGGTCGATATCCACCACAATTATGTTGTTCTTGTTGGCCAGGAAGCGCAGCATCTTGTTGTTTACATGCTTTGCCTTAGCGTAGAAGAAGGTTTTGCGGATTTGCCCAAACGAGAGGTACGCGGCCACAAACATGGCGTCGAGGTAGCTCTGGTGGTTGGGGGCTATAATGCAGGGCCCGGTGGGCACGTTCTCGATACCTTTCCCTTTTAGTCGGAAGTAAAGGTGGAAGAGCATCTTAAATACCTTGATGATGAGGCTGCCGGTAAACCAGGTGCTGGGCATCTTAAACTTCGACTTCTCGCGGAGGATTTCGCCCCAGTTGATGTGCGAGAGCTTCATCGTCTTTTTCTTCTCGCGGATGTGCTCGGCCAGCTTGAGTACGCTGCCGTACTGCAAGATTTCGGCCAGCTCCATCTTAAGCCCAAAGGTGGTTTGGATAAACATCTGAAGGCTTACCTTGTCTAGCGAGTCGAGGCCAAGGTCTAGCTCAAGGTGGTCGCTAGGATGCAAGGGGAGCATCTTTTCGCGCTCTAGGTACTCCTTTAGCCACACGTATTCCTTAAACTTAATCTCAGGTTGCTGCCCCTTGGGGTCTTCCTTCACCTGCTCCAGCTCTTCGAGCTTAAAGCGTTGGATCTTGGCCAAACGGGTACGGGGTAGCTCGCCCTCTATAAGGGTAAAGCTCATTATTTTCTTGTACGACGACGACTGCTTGTTGTACTTGTCGATGATTTCCCAGCGGATGGCCTCCTCTACATTGGTAACGCCAAGCTCCTTGCACTTTAGCTTGTCGGCTACAATGATTGCCTTTAGCTGGTCGTTGCTCTGGTAGATGCCGATTTCCTTAATTACAGGCGACATCTCCTCTATTTCGGCCTCTATAATCGAGGGGTTGATGTTTTTTCCGTTGGATAGGACGATGATCTCCTTGCGGCGTCCGGTTATGTGGATGTAGCCAGTCTTGTCGAGGTAGCCCAAGTCGCCGGTGTAGAGCCAGCCATCTTTTATAACTTCGGCAGTCTCCTCTGGACGGTTGTAGTACCCCTTCATCACGTTTGGTCCCTTAACGATGATCTCATCGTCTACAAAATCTACCTGACAGCAGTCTAGTGGTGCACCTGCCGAGCCAACAACGATTCTTCCCGGACGGGTGAAGCAGATCATTGGGGCGGCTTCGGTCATTCCGTAGCCTTCTAGTATCTCAAATCCGAGAATTTGGAAGTCGCGTCCTACGGCAGGATCGAGTGCGGCTCCTCCACATATCAAGAAGCTGATGTTTCCTCCAAACTTCTTGTGCACGGTAGCGAATACGATTCTCGAAAACTTGTACGAGTTTACCTTAGCGGCCAATCGGTATAGCAGCTTGGCTACAACGCTCTTGTTTATCTTATCCATAATTCCCCTACGGATAGCTGCGTACAGGCGAGGCACTCCCATTATGGTCGACACCTTGTTATCCTGCATCGTTTTGATGATATCCTCCGATAACATCGATGGGGATATGGCCATGCGCGCTCCGGTGTAGCACGATACGACCATCGAGCCCAGTAGGGGGAAGATATGGTGTAGCGGAAGTAGTACTAGCGTGGTATCGGTAGGCTTAAGTATGCTGATTTCGGTGGTAACGGCGCTAATGTTGGCCATAATGTTGGCATACGATAGCATTACCCCCTTAGGGCTTCCTGTTGTTCCTGAGGTGTAGATGATGAGTGCCGTTTTTTCCATCTCTGGGGCAATCACCATTTCTACAGGTTCGTTGGTGATGGGCGCCTGCTCGTAATCATCTATAAGAATTAGCCTAGGCTGGTAGGTTACTACTCCTTGTAGGGCCTCCTTCATGGCCTCCAGCTTCTGGCTGCTGCAAAATATTACCTCAGGTTGGCAGTCGTTTATAATATAGGCCACCTCCGAGGGGATTGCCATAAAGTCTATAGGAACTACAGTGTGCTTGTTATACCAAGCAGAGTAGAAGGCGTACATCCATCCCGAACGGTTTTCGGCATATATGGCAACCTTTCCATTGCTGTTGGGTTCGTAAAGAGAAGAGAAGGTCTTTACACGTTTGTGCATCTCGTTATAGGAGATAAACTTTCCTCTCTCTATAATAGCCGTAGAATCTCCAGTTTTTAAAAACATAGTTCCATCATTATTTATAAGTATGCCCGCGCTTGCTGTTTTTTTGTTTAGACTTGGCAGTGTCGTGTTGCTAACAGGCATGGTGTAGCCCCTAGTTAAAGTTGCCTTCTTACAGGGATACAACTCGCAAATGTAAACGTTTTTGGGGTAGTTTTTTTCGATGGAATAAGGTTTTAACCTTGTTAAGTGGTAATGTGCCGCATATATTTAAATTTAATGCTTGGCAGTTCTCGCTATATATAAGCAGAAAAGGGCACCCGAAGATGCCCTCTCTTTTTATCGGTTGTTGTCGATAAATTCTTTTACGTGCTTTAAAATTAGCGCATGGTCGAAGGCTAACGGGGGTAGAGCGTCAAAGGTAAACCAGTCTGCCGACGAAGCGTCGTCTCCTGCCTTTATGCGGGTTTCTTCTGATGCAAAGCCAACAAAAACGGTGGATATGGTTCTATCCCTTGGGTCTCTATTGATGGCATCGTAGGTTCTGAGTTGGGTTAGGGTGTCCACCACTACGCCTGTTTCCTCGTAGAGCTCGCGCTTTGCAGCATCTGCCAGAGTTTCGTCCATATCCACAAAGCCGCCAGGCAGAGCCCAGCACCCTTCGAAGGGGGCGTGCTTGCGTTCTATAAGCAGTATCTCGTCCGAATCGTCAATGGTTCTAACAATCGCCGCATCAACGGTGACTTGCATTCGTGGGTAGGAGTAGTTGTAAGGCATGCTATTCTACTATTCGTTTAATAACTCTGAGGTTGTGCGTGTATTTTCCTAGGCGGTTGTTAAATATGCCCTGCTGGTCGAAGGTATCCTTGCGAACCTTTCCGCTGGCATGGATAATGTTCCCTGCGCCATCAAGTATTCCAACGTGGATGATGTTTCCCTCTTCGTTGTCGAAGAAGGCGAGATCGCCAGGCTTTGCTTCCGAAACAAAGTTGACGGGAGTGCCTTCTTGTACCTGCTCGCTAGCATCGCGTGGGAGCTTAACGCCAGCAATTTTATAGAGCAGCTGGGTTAATCCAGAGCAGTCTATTCCAAATGCCGATCTTCCTCCCCATACGTAAGGCGTGTTTAGCAGGGCAACTGCCATGTCTACAATCTCGGTACTCTTGCGGAAGTTTACTACATCAATGAAGCTGGTAATTTTGTAGCGCTTGTCTGCTATCTCAAACTCCTTGGTTTCGTCGTTGTAGTAGTTGAGGTTGGCTCCTGTTGGTATTAGGATATGATCTCCTCTGGTGGTGTCGTAAGCATGACAAATTCCAGGACAGGTTTCGTATCCGGAGTGCTCTACGAACTCGTCAAAGTATTTTTTAGAGACAGGGGTATACGTTTTGCTGTCTATCCAACCTTTATAGCCATCGTAGGCATTTTCAACATACGACCAGCTGCCTTGTTCTTCTAGGATGGTAAGGCATTCTCCAAGTAGTAGTTGCGAAACCATCTCACTTCTTTCCGATGGCTCGTGGCGCATGGGGATGACTGATATTGAAGAAACTCCGTATTTCATGGCGACTTGTTTTGTTTGGTTTATTTCTTGTTTATAAATTTATAAAAAAACCTAAAAAAAAGATGCTTATGCGTTATTTTTTATTTTGTTATGATTCATGTCGTGGTAACTTTGCTTTTCCGAATAAAGAGTAATGAAGATAACTACCATAAACCTGTATCGTCGGAAGTTGCCCATGCTAATTTTACTATTTGCATTGGCTTCGGCGGCAATCGTCCTAATACTTCCCAAGACTCCTAAGTTTAAAATGGAGTATCGCATTGGTGCACCCTGGTTGCACGACGATTTATACGCTACGTTCGATTTTCCTATTTATAAGTCGGATGCGGAGCTGTTTGCCGAAAGGTCAGATTTGCAGGCGCGCACTACGCCCATGTTTAGGTTGTCTATGCGGTCTGGTGCTCTTTCCATGAATAGCCTAATGGCACAAAAGCGCCCAGAGGTTATGAAGATATCAGACGAGACTTATGCCTTTGTTGTTGAGTATCTGGAGTCGCTTTTGCGCTCGATATATTCGAAAGGGGTTATGTCGGAGTCGGAGTTTGCCATGGTAAACACGAAGCACTATGGCAAAGTTATGGTATTAAAGGAGGGAAATGCCGAATTGACGCCAACGGCTGAGGTTTTTACGGTAAGCACCGCCAACTCTTACGTAATATCTCAGCTCGCACTAAAGTTTTTTGATTCAAACCTAAGTCGGGCAAAAAATTTTGCGGGATCTATCGATTTGGATGCATTTATAAAGCCAAACCTCGAGTATGATAAGAAGGCAACGGCACAGCATCAGCGCGATTTGATAAATAACATCTCCACGTCTAACGGAATGATAGGCGAGGGGCAGAAGATTATATCGAAGGGAGAGGTCGTTAATGAGGCAACGTTTAAGGTGCTGGAATCTCTTAAAAAGGAGACAGAAAATAGGTTTTCCTACTCAAAGAATATCTACTTTCTTTTTATAGGGCAGCTGCTGATCGTTGGAGGAGCCCTTAGCTTGCTTTTCCTTTTCTTGTATGGCTATCGCCGAGAGGTGCTGATGAGCTACCGGGCGACCGTTTTTATCCTGTTAATGATTGTCGGGATGGTTGCGCTGGTTGCATGGGTGGTGAAGTTGCCTGGAGTAAACATTTTAATTGCTCCGTTGGTGATCGCTCCAATGTTTATTCGAACCTTTTACGATTCGCGGGTTGCATTCTTTTCCTATAATATAATAGTTCTTATCAGCGCATTTATAGCTCCTAATAGCTTCGAGTTTGTGCTGATGAATTACTTCCCGGGAGTTGTGGCCATATTCACCATGAAAAATATAGACCGTTGGGTAGGGCGTATTTTTGTTTCGGTGTTGGTTATTTTTCTAACCTACATTATAGCCTACTTTGCACTTGGTTTAATAAAGGATACGGCTTTCGATTCGCAGGTGCTATGGAATGTGCTATGGTTAGCCGCAAATGCCTTACTTGTATTGGTGGCCTACCAGTTTGCCTACCTGTTAGAGCGTGGCTTTGGTTTTCTTTCTGATGCATCGTTGAGGGAACTTACCGATACCAACCAGCCTTTGCTTCGGGAACTTTCGGAGAAGGCTCCTGGGACATTTCAGCACTGCTTGCAGGTGTCCAACTTGGCAGAGGCGGCGGCTAACGAGGTTGGTGGTAACCCGCTCTTGATTCGAGCAGGTGCTCTTTACCACGACATTGGTAAGATGGTTAACCCGGGCTATTTCACCGAAAACCAAACCTCCAGCTTTAATCCTCACCGCAATTTAGAACCCGACGAGAGTGCAATGATAATTATTCGTCACGTTACCGAGGGGATTCAGATTGCCCGAAAGCATAGAATTCATCCAAAGGTGGTGAACTTTATAAAAACGCACCATGGAACGACTAAGGTAAACTTCTTTTATAGGATGTATCTAGAGCATGCTAAGGAGCAAGATATTGATGAGCGTTTTACCTATGGAGGTCCTCGGCCAACATCAAAAGAGGAGGCAATTCTTATGCTTGCCGACGGGGTTGAGGCTGCATCGAGGAGTTTAAAAATTTATAGTCCAGAAACAATTGGCAAGTTGGTGGAGGATATTGTGAAGATGAAAGTTGATGATGGGCAGCTGGATAAGGCAGATATAAGTTTAAATGAGCTTACCGTAGTGAAAGAAACGTTCAAAAGGAAGCTGTTAAATATTTACCATTCTAGAGTTGAGTATCCTAAGTAGAAGATCATAAAAAAAGCAGAGAAGTCTCTGCTTTTTATTTTTATCTCATATCAATAACCTCGACACCTGGATGCGCTTTTTCGTTGAAGACAAATTCAGAATTTGAAACAGGTTGGTTCGCTGTTATTTTGTTAAATCTAATAGTGTAGCTAACACCATCTTTACCCGAGTATATAACGGATTTTGGAAGATTGGTGTTGGTATCAATAAATAGACGAACCATTGAGTACGCAGCTTTTAGATCTTTGGGATATAAGTCTATTTGATGTGTCTGTACTCCACCATCTTTTTTTAATCCCTTGTAGGTGTATTTAAAATCAGTCAGGTAGGCGTTGAATAGCTTCGAAGGGTTATTCATGACATTCGGATCATTCGGATTCACGTTTTGAACATTAACCTCATTTGATTCTTTAAGGTAAGTCCACTTAACTCTTCCGTTGCTGTATATATCGCTCGCCTTCATCACAATTTTAAACATGCTACCTTTAAGGATTAGCTTGCCTTGTTGAGTGTCCTTTACCTTATCTTTTCTGTTATCCAGATTGATGGTAAGGTCGGCTGTAATGCTGCTGTACGATTTTGTTTTTGCAGATAGATCGTCGAGAATGTCTTTCGCTTTAGGATCTTGGGCGTATGCTATTGAGCCTAAAAAGAAGGCTAAAGCAATCACTAAAAGTCTTTTCATCATTTTAATATTACGTTTGGCAATGCTGTCTTTATCTTGGTTTAATTAGATTTTGAGCCCATTGAAGACAAATTCTAGACTAACCTCATCGGTAATTAGAACTTGGCGAGCTTTACTTCCTTCAAATGGGCCTACAATACCAGCAGCCTCTAGCTGATCCATAATACGTCCCGCTCTGTTGTAGCCAATGGCAAACTTTCGCTGGATAAGCGATGTCGAGCCTTGCTGGTGCATAACAACGAGGCGTGCCGCTTCCTCAAATAGAGAATCTAGCTTATTCATATCTACGGATGCTGCAGCTTCTCCTTGTCCTTCAGGAACGTATTCGGGCAACAGGAATGCCGTTGGATAGGCTCTTTGGTTTCCTATGAAATCGGTTATACGTTCAACTTCAGGTGTATCAACAAATGCGCACTGGACGCGTACCAGATCGCTACCCGTAGAAATAAGCATATCTCCACGTCCAATAAGTTGGTTTGCCCCTGGTTGGTCAAGTATTGTGCGCGAATCGATCATTGAAGTAACTCGGAACGCCACACGTGCGGGAAAGTTGGCTTTGATGACACCTGTAATGATATTGGTAGTTGGACGCTGCGTTGCAATAACGAGATGTATCCCAATTGCACGAGCAAGCTGTGCTAAACGAGCTATTGGTGTTTCCACCTCGCGTCCGGCTGTCATGATAAGATCCGCAAACTCATCAATTACGACCACTATATATGGTAAAAAGCGGTGACCATTGTTTGGATTCAATCTTCGAGAGATGAACTTTTCGTTGTACTCCTTAATATTGCGAACTTGCGCTTTCTTTAGTAATTCATAACGCGTGTCCATTTCGATGCACAGCGAGTTGAGCGTATATATTACCTTTTGGTTGTCTGTAATAATGGCATCGTCGGAGTCGGGTAGCTTTGCAAGAAAGTGGCGCTCGATTTTTGAGTACAAGGTAAGCTCCACTTTCTTGGGATCTACCATCACCAATTTTAATTCTGATGGATGTTTCTTGTATAAAAGAGAGGTTAGTATCGCATTTAATCCAACCGATTTACCTTGTCCAGTAGCCCCTGCAACAAGTAAGTGTGGCATCTTGGCTAAATCAAAAACAAAAATTTCGTTCGAGATGGTTTTGCCTAATCCAACAGGCAGATCGAATTTCGATTCTTGGAACTTAGCCGACTTAATGATCGAGAGCATCGACACCACATCCGGTTTTTGGTTTGGCACTTCAATACCAATGGTTCCTTTGCCAGGTATCGGAGCAATTATACGAATGCCTAACGCGGCAAGGCTTAGCGCGATATCGTTTTCAAGGTTTTGAATTTTTGAAATCTTGATTCCTGGCGCAGGAACGATCTCATATAATGTAACAGTAGGCCCCGTAGTGGCCTTTATACTTTCTATTTGAATTTTGAAGTTAGCGAGCGTATTGACAATTTTTTCTTTATTGGCCATCAGCTCCTCTTCGGTAACCCTATGGTTAGACTTGTAATCCTCCAAAAGTTCGATTGGAGGGCGTTGATAGTTCGACAGCTCTAGTGTGGGGTCGTAAAGCTCGCTGTTAATGACATCTTCTGTCGCTTCTTTTTCTTCAGAGGTTTGCTCAACTAAAAACTTGATTTTGCTATCATCAAGTACAATTGGCTCTAAAGGTTCTGGAATAAAAGGAGGTGCAACTGTAGCGGGTGTTGGCTCTATAGTCGTGGAATTGTTCGTAACTTCGATAGGCTCTTCTTTGGTGAGCTCTTGTTCATCATCTTCTTCGTGGACGATGGTGAATACAGGAGCCTTGGGAGATGTTTCTGCAGCTCTCAAAATAGGTTTGACAGGATCTTTCTGTTCGGGAATGCTCTCTTTTTCTGTTTCTACTGTTTCGTTGGTTGCAACATCATCAAACGATTCTGTTGGGGGAGTTGTTGACGGCTTGCCTTTGATGCCATCGGCAGCTGATGCCATCAGCTTATTTAGGTAGAAAACCGTATTCTTATTGATGGAAATCGCGTAGATGATGGTGAGAAATACAAGAAGACAAAATGTTCCAAAAGATCCAATAAAGGAAGAGAGCCATTCGCTTATGAAAAATCCGTGCTGACCTCCAAGGCCGCTTCCAAGCATTCCGTTAGACTCGCCAAAAGCGAAACCTAAGATTGCCGATGAAAGGAATATTCCCAAAACGATATTTTGGATTCCTTTTCGTAAGGGGACTGGACGAAATTTAAGAATGCGCAGTCCTACGATAATTAGAACAAAAGGAAAACCAATAGCAGATATGCCATAGCCCTTATTAACCATTGCGTTGGATAAAAAGGCACCGACTTTTCCAGTCCAGTTTTCGACAGATATTTTGCTACTCGAAAAAACAGCTTGCCAAACGAAGCTTTGGTCGCTTTTCCATGTAAAAAAGTACGAAACGATAGCCAGTAGTAGGTATAATGCAAAAAAAAGGATGAATATTCCTATAATGAAGGCGTATCGTCCATCTTTATGATTATCAGTGCTTGTTTTATCTTTTTTAGAGCTCTCTTTTTTGCTCGGTTTTTCTTTTGTGGCCATTGTGGGGTGCTGTTCCTTAAGTTATGAATTACAAAGTAAGTTATAAAAATGCTTTCATACGGCAAAACATGTATTAAAAAAATAAGTTGATGAGCGCACTTTCGTTCAGTTGATTCCTTTTTTGTTGAAAATGGATTAACATAAGTTTGCATTTGAATAAAAATATCATATCTTTGGGAATGCAGTTGTAAGATTCAACCTGTAAGAAGCTCGCTGTATTTTTATGAGATTAATACTGCCTCTATAATATTTTTTGAATTGTATGGCCGATTACTTTTGGAAGTATCGGCCTTTTTGTTTTGCCACCCTTACTCATTAAGGGTATAAAAGTGGTATTTGGTATTAACTGTTGCGAAATGTTGATTGTGAGCGGAAGGAGTTGTCGTTAATGCGCTTTTAAGCCATTTGACGGCCGTAATATAATTATTCATTCGAATCTTTATGATTATTTTGTTAAGTGGATATATGTTAAGAAACAGTATTTATTTTGTTTAAGTGTATTAAAAACATATAATTTTGCATTGGGCGGATGATGTAGGTCTCCAACCCATAAGGTGCGCTCGTGACGGGCGCACCACTCGTTTTTAACGACCTATTATAACGACTATAAACTGGTTTATGAGCGAAAAGAAATTGGCCGTTATTGCTCTTGGAGGTAATGCGCTTTTACGTGGCAACCAAAAGGGAACAATCGAGGAGCAGGAGCAAAATGCTACAGACACTCTCGAAAACATTGTTTTCCTTTTACGGCAAGGGTATAACTTGGTAATTAGCCATGGTAATGGGCCTCAAGTGGGGAATATGCTTTTGCAGAATGATGCAGGTGAGCAAGTGTACAGCCTTCCTCAAATGCCAATTGATGTATGTGTGGCAGATACACAGGGATCAATTGGATATATTATTGAAAGGGCATTGAGAAATGTTCTTAAAAAGTACGAGATCGAACGTGAGATCGTAACGCTAATTACGCCTGTTTTGGTAGATATAAATGATCCAGCTTTCTCGAAGCCTACAAAACGAGTTGGCCGTGTTTACTCTAAGGAGGAGGCAGATCGTTTAACCGAAGCAAAAGGTTGGGTGTTTAAAGAAGAGATAAAGGATACCATTAGCGGATGGCGTCGTGTTGTTCCTTCTCCAGAGCCTAAGGGTATTTTGAATGAGAAGGTTATTGAGAATATGGCGAACAGCGGCTTTATTGTGATTGCATCAGGCGGTGGCGGTATTCCCGTTTACTACGATGAGCATGGAACATTACGTCCTGCAGAAGCTGTAATCGATAAGGATTTGGCATCTTCTTTACTTGGAGGTAACATTAAGGCGCACGAATTCTACATTCTTACCGATGTTCCATACATTTATCTAAACTACAAGCAACCAAACCAAGCTATTGCTGAGTTTTTGAATCATGCAGATACGATGACGTACTTGGAGCAAGGTATGTTTGGCGAAGGTAGCATGGCTCCTAAGATTCGTGCTGCGTTGAAGTTTATCGAAAATGGTGGACAAAAGAGCATAATAACTGAGGCTACTAAGCTTGAAGATAAAAAGTACGGCTCTAAAATAACCATGGAGTACAATACTTACTAGCCTTTTGCCTTTTGCATCTCGCTTTGTATAGGCTGTTGTGCGGCTTATGCCATGCAGATGGATTGCTAAAATTAATTGATTCGCAATAGCAAACATCCGTCGAATTTGCTTACTTGCGGAGTATTAGAGAACTATAAAATATAAAAGATATGGCTTTCAATTTGCGTAACAGAAGTTTTCTTAAGCTTCTAGATTTCACTCCAAAGGAAATTGGATTTCTATTGGACTTAGCTGCTGATCTTAAAAAAGCAAAATATGCAGGAACCGAGCAGCAACGTATGAAAGGTAAGAACGTTGTTCTTCTTTTCGAAAAGGATTCTACTCGTACTCGTTGTGCTTTCGAAGTTGGTGCTATGGATCAAGGTGCCAATGTTACCTATTTAGGACCTGCTGGTTCTCAAATGGGAAAGAAGGAGTCGATGAAAGATACTGCTCGTGTGCTTGGTCGCATGTATGATGGTATTGAGTACCGTGGTTACTCTCAAGAAATCGTTGAAACCTTGGCAGCCTACTCTGGTGTACCTGTTTGGAATGGTTTAACAACTGAATTCCACCCAACTCAAATTCTTGCAGACTTCCTAACTATGCGCGAGCATAGCGACAAGCCTCTTAACAAGGTTACTTTTGCTTACTATGGCGATGCTCGTAACAACATGGGTAACTCATTGATGGTAGGTGCTGCTAAAATGGGAATGGATTTCCGTGCAGTTGCGCCAAAGCAATGCTGGCCAGAGGAAGAATTGGTTGCTAAGTGTCGTGAAATTGCAAAGGAAACAGGTGCTAAAATAACCTTGACTGAAGATGTTAAGGAAGGATCGAAAGGTTGCGACTTCGTTTATACCGATGTATGGGTATCAATGGGTGAGCCAGCAAGCGTTTGGGAAGAACGTATCCGTTTACTGCATCCTTACCAAATAAACATGGACGTTATTCGTGCTACAGAGAATCCAAACGTGAAGTTCATGCACTGCTTACCAGCATTCCACAACCGTGAGACTGTTGTAGGTGAGGATATCTTCCAAAAATTTGGTCTTCCAGAAATGGAAGTTACCGAAGAGGTTTTCGAATCAGCTCACTCAATTGTTTTTGATGAGGCAGAAAACCGTGTACATACCATTAAAGCGGTAATGGTTGCTACTTTAGGAGACTAAAAAACTTCGTTATAAAAGAAAAGAGGGAGCAGTGCTTCCTCTTTTTTTGTAAAATAGTGAAAGTATGCTTGCTTTTCTGGATGAAGAGCTACTATCTTTAGTAGGTTAATCTGATAAAACATTGGTAGTGCCAATTTACGCTCGATTTTATTGAGCTACGCGTTGTTATTCCAATGTTTACGGATTGATATATGTAAAAATAAACGTTAAACCTTCATCGTAGCTTGCGAAGGGGCCGGCCTCATCTTAATGTGGCCGGTTTTTTTTTATTACTGCATGCTCACCGTAGGGCTGTTCACCGCTTTTTCTGCCTTTTTTCCTAAATTTATGGACGTGTATTGGGCATAGTCCATAGATAGTAGCAGCGGTAGGGCATTGAGGATGCAAAATATTGATCTTACAAGCGTCTTTTTTAGCGGTGTTTTGTGCCAGTTGGGCTGAATTGTTAGCTGTGAGATGCCAGAATTATCAGATTGTTGCTACTTTTGGGTATAAATTAAAAGTATACGCGTAGTATGAGCAAAGGACATGTTGTATTTGTAGCGCTAGTGGCATTACTCGCCGTTGCCTGCGGTCCATCTTACAATATTAAGGAGTCTAAACCAACACCACAGCAAATTCTTAAGCCGGTTATCGACTTAATAAACAGTTGTAGCCGCGATACCAGCATTAATACGATGGCGTATAAGGCTAGCTTCGACACGGTAGGAACAAAGCTGGTTGTATTTTTGGGAAAATCGGTGGAAAGCTACGAGTACAAGTGGGAAATTCCGTTGAAGCTGATTGATAAAACCAACCTAGTGCTCTTTAGGCAGGATTACAATGTAAGCTCTATTACTATGAGCACCTATGGAAGCCAAAGTGGCGTGAAATACTACATGGATAGAAGATTTAAGTCTAACTCGCCGCAGTTTGTACTTTACCTCGGAAAGTGCTTTAGCAGCGAGGAGAAGGAACTGGTGCTGCAAAAGCTGGTAGAGGCAATTACCGTGTCGCAAATCGATCAGAAGTAGAAATATTTAGCAATATATGAAAAGAGGGAGACCGTGCGGTCTCCCTCTTTTGATTTTAAGCCCTCTTTTGCTGCTAATCTTTGTAAGTTGCTCGTGCTGCAATAGCTGTATGATTGATTAAGACTGCAGAATCCGTTTTTTGCTTTGCAGCAGGTCCTATTACGGCTTTTTTTATTGTTAAAATTACAAGCGTAGTGATATTACTATAAAAATAGTATTAGATTTGATTTCTATAGAATATAATGCTAGACGAAAAATATTTTAGTAAGAGTGCGTTCTAACAGCATCGTTGTTATGTATTGAGTGCAGTAGTGGGCGGTAGCGCTTTAAGAATGGTGCTAATCGTTGCAAGTGTTTCGTATTATCTTGGCGGTAAAATATTAATGCTAACTATAATATTGTATAAGTATGAGAAACTATCTGTTGACATTTTTTATCCTGCTTTCGTTGGGTGCAATGTCTCAAAAAGAGAATTCTAAGATTTCCTTTCAAAAAGCACAATGGCCGATAAAGGGTAAAAGTGCTGGAGAAGGTATTGTTGGGAAGCCCGGGCAATCCATTAATGGAGAAAAAATTTACGATGAGCTTTTTATTGAAGGTAAAGAGGGCGATTTGGTTGTTGCTCCCGTAGATGGGGTGGTAAAAAGTTTCGGGTATAAGTATTCGGAATCGTTGTCTTACTCATATTCTTTTGGCTTTGAAGAAAAAACGCTAAAGGAAAGTAGCGAGGCTGATATAAAAAAGGCAATGGCAGATAATCTTATTAAAAAGAACAGGCAGCTAAAGGGGGATGTTGCTCGGGATGTATCTTTAACTCTTGGAATAGAAACTAAATCTGGTGAAACCTACTACATTTCGGGCCTTGGTTTGGTGAAACCCTTCAGAACTGGTGAAAAAATTACAAAAGGGGATGTTATAGGAAAGGTTAGCTACGCCTACCATGCGTTTAGCATGCCCCATATTGAGCTATCACGTACTATGGACACCAAGGGAGCCGACCCAATGTCGGTGTTTGGTTTGGAAACTACCTTTAAGAAGGTTGCTGGTAGGGAAGTTGATGTTTTTAAGGATATTATACCAGCTGATACCCTAAAAAGAACGTTTGCCATTATTCGTAGCTCGTTGGAGGAGATTCATCCCGGATTGTACGACTACATTTCGAAGAGAGAGATGGATAGCCTTTTTGACGTAGCCAAAAAGCAGCTGAAACCAATGAGCTGTAAGGAGTTTACGCTGCTCTTTAAACCTATTATGCAGGGGATTGCAGATAGCCATACTGAGATGTCGTATACATTTCCATTATCTATAAAAAAGATACCTCCTGTTTTACTAACGCTTGATGGCGAAAAGGCGTTTGTTGTTAACGCTTTGCCCAAAGTTGGACTAAAAAAAGGTGATGAAATTGTTGCTGTTGGAGGAAAATCTATATCCGAATGGGTAAGCAATATAAAAAAGACGATGTGTGGATTTGAAGGTTACAACAGGCTATATATCGATCGTTACTTGGCAGAAGATTTATCGATAGCGATTTATAAAAAGTTTTTTCCAGCCGAGAATTCTCTTACCTTTAAAACAGCCACCGGAAAACAAGTTGTAGTTGCATATGCATCCAGTCAGAATTATATGAAATTTAAGGCACAGAATTGGTTGGAGCCAGCACCCTACAGCTTTAAGATGCTAAAGCCTAATGTAGCCTACCTAAGTATTGGTACTTTTCAGCTTACCGATGTGGAAACAGATAGCATCGAGGCAATCGTTGGCCGTATTCAGAAGCAGAATATCTCCAACTTTATAGTTGATGTTCGAGATAACGGTGGTGGTAGTATAAAGGTGGGGAATAGGATTCTATCTTTTCTATTAACCGAACCTAAAAAAATGTTTGCATATCGAATGGTAAATACCAACGGCATATATTCGACGCTAAAATATTCCGACAACTGGGATGCTACGCATCCGCCATTCCCAGAATTTAAGGCAGAAGTCGGGAAGAAAGGATGTTACAGCTATGTAATGGAAGATAGTACGAATAGCGGCGTGGTGCAGCCAAGTGTCAAAACAAATTTTGGAGGTAAGCTGTATATTTTGGCAAACGAAATGTCCATTTCTATGGCATCCGATTTTGCAGGAGCACTTTTGGGGCAGCGTAATTGCACCATTGTCGGCCGAGAGACAGGCAGCTGCTACTACCAGATGAATGCAGAGCGTTTTGCCAACATTATTTTACCGCAGGTGGGGCTTAGCCTTCGAATTCCAATGGTGAAAATTGTCATTAACGACATTCCGAATCCCCGAATTCCGTATGGTCGTGGCGTAATACCCGATTATGAGGTGCCAATAGGAGCGCAGGAGTTTCTTTATAAGAAGGATGTAATACTTAGTAAGGCGCTGGAGCTAATTGTAAAGTAGCGGTTGCTTGCCGCCCATGCTTAATACGCTTTACGGCTGCTTTGCATATGCAGTATGCTGTTTTTTGATCTGCTTTTTGGCGAGCTGTGAAGTCCGTATAAAATAAAAATAGGCATAATCCATTATTTGCATCTCGCAAACGGGTTATGCCTTTCACTATTCCTTCAGGGGATGAAGAACTAAATACTTTCGAGCTCTATAAAAACTTCTGTTGTTTCATTTGGATTTACGTATACCGTTATTTCCTGCATTATAAAACCATGCTTACCAACCTGTAGCCGATAGGCGCCAGGTTTTACTCGTTTAATATTTGCCTCGCCTTTGGGGTTTGTCATTTTTTCGATAATTGTTTTTTCTATTGCGGCAGCTGCTTTACTGCTATTGCTAGCGACATGACTCTTAGCGGCAGCTGGAACCTCTACTTCGAGAATGGTAACCTGCGCATTAGCCAACGCATTACCGCCGGAGGTAACTCTAACGGCGATGGAGTCGTCAACTCTTTTGCTGGTAGGCATTTTTATGGCGTAGAAATCGCGGTATAGCTTAGGCATTAGCAGCTTATTTATGCTGATAATGTTGTTAAGCTGGTAGTAGTTGGCCTCGATCTCCTTATCCAGCTGCTCCTTCTCCGAACGCTGCTGCGCTAGCTGTGTTTGAAGCGTGATTTCTTTCTGTAGCAAGCTCGATAGCGTTGTACATTTGCTTGAAAGAGGGCTTAGCTGCGATTCGTTATAACCGTATGCTAGCAGCTCCTCCTTTTTGTCCTGAATGCTAGTGCTGGTGGCAAGGCCCATCTTGAGCAGCTCTACCGGAGTTAGCTTATAGAGGTCGGTTTTATTTTTGATGTTCTCCTTTGCATAGCTTTCGACGGGTTTTATGGATTCCAGCATTCGGTTACCATTTATAATACCATCTGCAACTTCTGTTAGGGTAATTTTTTGGAGCTGGCTATTCTCCTTAACTAGAATCTTAGTATTTTCGATAGATAGCCTAATGGTGTTGTAGCTTAAAAGTCCTGCCTTTATTTTTTCGGCTACCGCTTTTGCTTTGTCATTAGCTGCTGTTTCTTTCGAGTTGGCTACCGTTGCGCATCTTGCGTTAATGGTATTTTCAGTACTTATTGAACGTAAAATCATAAAAAAAAGGTTTTTGTTATAGTAGATTAGCAATCGAACATTTGATTTTGTTCTTTTTAGGAACGTGTTTATGATAGGATAGCTTGTGTGTATTTGTTGGTAGTAAATTGGAGTTTATTAGGTTGTAGGTAAAAGGGGAATTAACAGTCGTGATAACGAATGCTAAATTTAGATGTATGTATTTGATATATAGTTGTCTGTTTTTGATGCTGTATCTGCATTTTACCGTTTTTAGCTTGCTGTAAATGGGTAAAACATTGCATTTTTCGACTAAAGAAGAGCTGTTTTGTACTTTGTATAACGCCCATTAACGGAAGAAACTGCTGTTTTAACCTTTGGAACGCTTGTTTTAACAAACAAAACGGGATTTTCGGGCAAAAAAGCTGCTGTTTTTGATAAAAGTACTGCAGTATTGAGCTTGGGAACAACATTTTTAGAAAAAAGTACAGCTGTTTTGTACTTTAGAATGGACCGATTGTGCTAAAAGCATAGCTGTATTGAGCTTTATAATTGCATTTTTTTGTTTTGAAGTGGCACTTTTCATCTTTTATCTAGCTTTTTGAGAGAAAGGTATCTTTGTTTGATGTTCAATTAGCGCAGTATTTAATTGACAAGCTTCCTTCTATTTGAATAACCAACCCCAATGCTAGCAGCAGTAGCTATTGCTACTATAGTAATGCTGCCTGCAGCAGTCGCTTAACTATTTTAGATGGAGAATATCGCTGGATTGGGCGTAGCTGCTTTGTAATATTAATGGGTAGTAGAGTAAAGTGGGATATGCATGTGTTAAAAATACTCCAGTCCAAAATTATGGACGGCTCACCGGCTATATTGGCCATTGTAGCTGGCAAGATGGCCATTCGCCACGCTGCCCCGTATGCCGAAAAGCGAATAGAGTAGGTGTATTTTTAAAAAATTGGATTATGATTAAAAAATTGGAGAACTTATCTGGAGTTCAGATTTTAAGCAAGGTAGATCAGAAGAACTTTATAGGTGGCGCAAAATATGCTTGTGGCTGCTATAAAATGGTAGGTGCATGGACTGATAGTTATAGTACAGAAAAAGAAATGATGGCAGATATTGCAAAATTTTGCAGGGGAGGTGGCGGCTGTCAGGCTATTTAATTGTTTAATGGAGAGTTCTTTTGAACTCTCCTGTTTTGTATTTACTGATCTTATTCTTTAGCATGAAAAATAAGCTGTTTTTATGCACATTTTTTTTATTCTTTTGCACGCTTCCAGATCAAGCACAGCAGGTTCGTATTAAAGCAAAAGAAGTAGGACGGAAGAGCTTGTCTTTTTCTATTGCCTGGCCTTACAATGGGTATAGCTATTTTAATAGCATGTTTACCAAAAGGTATTCTATTGATTCGGTAAACACCTATACCTTTAACTTAGGAGGTGGTAAGGGAGGTGTATTTGAATTTAGCTTTGGGTACGAGCATATTCGCTTGCTGCTATTCCCGAAAGATACAATAACGCTACAGGTTAAAGTTGACAGCCTCCTTTGGTACAAGGTAGAAGGAACAAATGCTAAGGGGCATATGCTTTGGCTTCAAAAAACTTGTCCTTCCTACGTTATTTATCCGATGTGGGATCGAAATTTAGGCAAAAGGCATACCCCCAACGATCGGTATAAGGCGATATGTAAAGCCGTGGATAGCACCAGCATGCAATTTGCGCAGCTACGAAAGAATGGAGATATAAGCGATCAGTACTATAAATCGATACTACAGGTATATAAAGGGATGGTGTATCAGCATTTTTTAAGCTACCACAGCCGAAAAGATGTTGCTTGGACAAAAGTGAGGCCTTACGCCAACATTTTTTTGAAAAATGTAAGATGGGAAGATGCCTCTCAGCATCCATTTATAAGTGATTTATTAGATACTTATTCTACAGAAACATTTGTTGCAGACTCCGCACGTTTTTTTACCGATAAAAGAATACTCCCAGCAGAGTTTCAGTATAGTCGATTTGTACCGGACAAGAATCGAGCTCGGGAATTTATACTCGCAAATACGATTTACTTATATGCAAGTAATGGATACAATAAAGTTGGTTGGCCTACGGCATACCGTTATTTTAAATCGCACTATAAAAAATCAGCTTTATCTCAGCAGCTAGACAGCCTGATAGCCCCCTACTTGAAGCCTGAGGCACCAGTTAGTAAGGAGTTTATAGATGAAAAAAGGAACAACTTGGACGAACTAATGGCGCCTATGAAGGGAAATGCTTTTTTTGTTGACCTATGGGCTACTTGGTGTGGGCCTTGTCGACAGGAAATGATTGTAGAAAAGCACACTGATTTCAAAACGTTTCTAGACTCATTGCACATTAAACGATTATACCTCTCGATTGATGACGATAAGAGCGATAACCTTTGGCGAAGGGCCGTTGATATTCTAAAGCTAGAGGGAATTCATCATCGGGTAAGCGCTGCGCTATACGATGACCTGCAGAAACGGGTATATGGTAACGAACCTTTTTTTGTTCCTCGCTATTTATTTATTGATAGGAACGGAAAGTTGCTAGATGGTAACCTTCCTCGGCTAGTTGATCTTGATAAGCTAAAGAGCAAGCTACTTTTTTATATCACGAACGAGTCGGTAACGGAAGGGAGGTAGAAGAGGAGAGCCCAATACATGAACTGCTTACTGAGCAAAATTTTGATTGTTGAAAACAGCCTCTATTTTAATGAAGCATAATGGAGTAGAGGATAGAATACATGTAGTTAAACGGATTAGTTGTAGAATATTCGTATTGACATTGTGTTAATTCTGAACTAGAATGCTCTTTCGTTTGTACAGTCCAAAATAATGGACGGCACTCCAGCTATATTGGCCACTGTAGCTGGCAAGATGGCCATTAGCCATGCTGCCCCGGATGCCGAAAAGGGAATAGAGGAGGTGTATAGCTTCTAAAAACAAGCTGAAATGATAAAGAAGTTAATGAAGATTTCTGGGGCTCAGGTTTTGGGTAAGGAAAATCAACGGTTATTAATGGGTGGAACCCGTTATTGTTGTGCTTGTAATAATGGGGAAGGCATTTGGTATGGTACATATGCATCTGCAGAGCGAGCTGATGAAAGAGCAAGTTACTGGTGTGGTGAAGGAAAAGGTTCCTGTACAGCTCAGTAATAAATATTATAAAAAACTATATCCTTATACTGCGCTAAGTATTAGATTAGATAGCTTGCTCTATCCATATCTGGATAAAATAAAAGTTGATAAAACAATTTTGGATAAAGAGTACAAAACGCTAAACGAGCTATTTTCCGAATTTAAGGGACAAACACTATTTATTGATTTGTGGGCAACGTGGTGCATGCCTTGCCGTAGCGAGATGAGAATGGAGATTCTAAAACCGCTTGATGTAGAGTTGGAGAAGCGTAATATTAGAAAATTGTATCTTTCTGTTGATGATAATGAAAGAGATAGCTTATGGAAGAGATCTATAGATGTACTTAAGCTAAGTGGATATCACCATAGGGTTGGTAAAAAACTTTACAAAGATATTCAGCGGCAGGTTTATGGAAAAGAGCAATTCAGTGTTCCCCGATACCTGTTTTGGAGAAAAGATGGACAGCTTCTTTCTATTGATCTTCCCCGTCCAAGTACAGGTAAAAAGTTGCTTGATGAAATTGATAGGCTGCTTAATTATTAAAAAATTATTATATGAATGGTAAATTGTACGTGTTTATTATCTTAACGATTCTGGGGATGGTATGCATAGGGCATACAAATCTTTATGGTCAGAAAGATATTGTGCTGCTTGTAAAAGATGCCCCCGATCAATCCCGTTTACAGAATGACGATGGCTCCTATTCTGGCAATACCTTTTATTCAGACCTCACCTATCTCGATGATGCGGGAGTGGTGAAGCAGAAAAGATTTAAAGCACCTACGGATACCATGCGTATAACAGTGAATCGCCCATTTGTGGAGATCGGAATGCAGTTTAAGGGCATAGAGGAAGCCTACTTTCTTCTAAAAAATGGAGATAGCATTGACGTGACTTACAGAAATGGGTTTCCATATTTAAGCAGCAGAGTTAATAGAAACCTAACCTACAGCTATAATCTGGCTACGGATATTCCTAATAGAACAAATAGTAAGAATTTTGATGTGCTAACTTTGATGGGAGATAATATGTTTTATTACAAAATGCTGCAGAAGAACCCTAATCATACTAAGTTATGCCCTAGCATATACAAGGACTATTGTAACCCTTTTGATTTGGCTCCGCAGCAGGAAAAATTTATAGCAGCGCTTAAGGATACCTTAGCTGCAAACGGGAGTAGGATTGATAACGGTTTTTATAGCTACTATACGTACCATATGGGTTGGCGAACAAGTATGTGGGAGATGACGCAGACAATATATGGTATAAAAAAGATATCGAATATTCTAAGTATTATCAATGAAGAGAGTGCGGAATACTTATCATATCGTCGTTTATTGCGGTATGCTTTTATTTCTCCGGCTATTTGTAAGTCTGAATGGAAAGTAAAAGAAAAGCAAGGATTCAGCTATCAGTATGATAAAATATTCGGCCATATTGTTTCCTTAAATCTGCCACCAAAATCAAGAAATATTCTGCTGGAATTTTGTGTTGAAGGAGTTGTGGAGGGTGGATCTGCCGCGCAGATTAAGGCTTTAACCACAAAATTTGTGGAGGTAACCGGAAATAAAAGGTTTGTGGAGAAGCAGCTCATGGAGGCAGAGGTTACCTTCGAAAGCGGAGATAAGCTTAACCTGATTGATGCCAACGGAAAGGCAACCAACCTCGATGAGGTGCTAAAAAGAAATAGAGGTAAGGTGGTTTACATTGATTTTTGGGCATCGTGGTGTGGCCCATGTAAGGCAGCGCTGCCGCATGCGCTGCAGCTTCGCGAGGAGTTTAAGGGGAAAGATGTTGTATTTGTGTACTTGGCGCTAAACGATAAGCGCGAGCCTTGGAAAGCCGCCGTAGCCAAGCATAAGGTTGGCTATCTGGCCGAATCGTACCTAATAACCAACTCCCGCAGCTCCGATTTTCTAACAAAGATGGGAGTTGAACTGATTCCTCGCTACCTGCTGTTCGACAAAACGGGTAAGCTAACGCATGCCAATGCGCCAGGTCCCGAAGGGAAAACAATTAGGAAGGAGTTAAGACAACTTTTAGGGTTGTAGGGGGAAATATTAAAGCAGATAATTTGCCATGTAGTGCATCTTGAACGTAATAAATTGATTAAAAAACAAAAGGCATTAAACCCGTTGGGTTTTGTGCCTTTTTTCTTTTGTGTGGATTTGTGTTGTAGGCTGCGTTGGTAGCCAATTTTTTATTTTATCGTATTTCTTATGTCTAGCAGGCTAAAACTTATGATAACTTTTCTTTTTTAATATAATAGCGTCCAAAATTATGGACGGCTCACCTGCTATATTAGTCCCTGTAGCTGGCAAGATGGCCATTAGCCACGCTGCCCCGTATGCCGAAAAGGGAATAGAGTAGGTGTATAACTTCTAAAAATAAGCTGAAATGATAAAGAAGTTAATGAATATTTCTGGTGCTCAGATTCTGGGTAAGCAAGAACAACAAATGGTTACAGGTGGCGTGTATAGCTGCTCCAGATATTTAAGTTGTCCTCCAGGTTATATTTGTCGAAATTTTAGTTCCTGTATAATCGATCCTAATGTTCCACAGACTTAGGGTTTATTTCGAGTTTTAAAGCACAGGTCTAGTAAAACTAATTGCTGCAAACTACAACGATGTATGGGATGATGACCAACGCGGTGCTGCAGCTGGTGCTTATATTAGAGAATGTAAGGATAGAAATTGGAACGAATAGCCTAATTGTTGATGCGTAGCATTTTTGATGCTACGCATTTTTTTTACAATATACATTTACTATTTGGAAAGAATACTGATAGCTGAAATACCTGCACTTTTAGATTTTTATATTTTACTTTTTTGAATCAACTTCTTCCTTTTAACAAAATAGCGTCCAAAATTTAGGACTCCACCTTTGGATTTTAGCAATAATATTGCGTTATTCGTAATATAAGTGAATCGGAAGAGTGGTGGCTTGTAGTACCTCTTATTGTTGCAGAGCGTATTAGCTAATCAAACTTTCGCGAGGAAATACCTATTATTAATACTATATAATATCTGATACAATGAAGAGGTTTGTGCATTACCATCAGCATGACGCGATGGATTGTGGTCCGACATGCCTGCGAATGGTTGCTAAACACCACGGGAAAAGTTTCTCCATACAGAGCTTACGCGAGAATTCTCACCTCTCTCGCGAAGGGGTATCGCTTTATGGTATTAGTAAGGCTGCCGAGAGTATTGGTTTCCGTACGATAGCGGTGAAGGCGTCGTTTGAGCAGCTGCAGGAGGAGGCCCCGCTGCCTGCCATTGTGCATTGGAACCAAAACCACTTTGTGGTAGTGTATGATATTAAGCAGAAGCATGGAAAAACAATTGTTCGGTTGGCCGATCCGGCTGCCGAGCTGGTGGACTATACGCGCGAAGAATTCTTGAATTGCTGGATATCGGATACTAGCGAGGGCAAGGATGTTGGGGTTGCGCTGCTTTTGGAGCCAACCCCCGATTTTTATGCGCAAGAGGATGAAAAGCTCGACAAGACGCGGCTCGCATTTCTATTTTCCTACTTAAGACCCTACAGAAAGCTGCTGGTACAGCTCTTTTTAGCCTTGCTGGTGGGGAGCTTGCTGCAGCTAATATTCCCATTCTTAACGCAAAGCTTGGTCGATTACGGTATCGGGAACCAAAAAATCAGCTTCATATACCTTATATTAATAGCACAGCTGGCTTTAACTATCGGAAAGGTGAGCGTAGAGTTTATTCGTGGATGGATTCTGCTTCATATTGGTGCTCGTATCAACATTTCGTTGATTTCCGACTTCCTTATTAAGATGATGAAGCTTCCAATGCGCTACTTCGATACTAAGATGGTGGGCGACCTTATTCAGCGTATTGGCGATCATAACAGAATAGAGACTTTTCTTACTGGTACGACGCTAAATGTTGCTTTTGCCGTTTTTAACCTTATCGTTTTTGGCGTGGTATTGGCCTACTATAACTTGGCCATCTTTGGTGTATTTATGCTTGGTAGCGCGGTTTATGTTACCTGGGTATGGATGTTCTTAAAAAAGCGTGCGGTGCTCGACCACAAGCGCTTTGCGCAGATGTCGGCCAACCAAAGTAACCTAATACAGCTCATACAGGGGATGCCGGAGATTAAGTTGAACAGCTGCGAGCAGCAGAAACGCTGGGAGTGGGAGCGAATTCAGGCAAAAATATTTAAGGTTAGCATCAAGGGGCTTGCATTAAACCAGTACCAGCAGTCGGGAGCGGTGTTAATAAACGAATCGAAGAATGCGCTGATATCCGTTTTTGCGGCAGGAGCGGTAATCCGTGGCGATATGACGCTGGGGATGATGCTTGCTGCGCAGTATATTATTGGACAGCTTAACAGCCCTATTGATCAGCTGATCTCCTTTTTAAATGCAACGCAGGATGCCAAGCTAAGTATCGAGCGTTTGGGCGAGGTGCATCTAAAGGAGAACGAGGAGAAGGAGGATGGCTACTACCGAACAGACATTCCGGTAAGCGGTGAAGTGGGAATAGAGAATTTGTCGTTCAGCTACGATGGGCCCGATAGCGATTTGGTGCTCGAGGATCTCTCCTTATCGGTTCCTGCCGGAAAAACAACCGCAATCGTGGGAATGAGTGGAAGCGGAAAGACCACGCTGCTTAAGCTGCTGCTCGGTTTTTATCCTTTAAATAAGGGGGAGATACGGGTAAACGGAAATTTGCTAGAGCGCTATAGCATAAACGAGTGGCGTAAACGCTGCGGAATAGTTATGCAGGACGGTTTTATTTTTTCGGATACCATTGCCCGCAATATTGCCCCTGCCGACGAGGTGGTAGATAGAGATAGGCTGATACATGCGGCAACGGTGGCCTGCATATTCGACTTTATCGAGTCGTTACCTTTGGGTTTTAATACAAAAATAGGTAGCGATGGGCACGGGCTTAGTCAGGGGCAGCGTCAACGCATGCTTATTGCTCGTGCCGTTTACAAAAATCCCGAATATATCTTCTTCGACGAGGCTACCAACGCCCTAGATGCCAACAACGAGAAGGCAATAATGGCCAACCTCGACGAATTCTTTAGAGGGCGAACGGTTATTGTGGTGGCGCACCGCTTGAGCACAGTAAAAAATGCAGATCAGATAGTAGTACTCGATAAGGGACGAATTACAGAGCGAGGAACGCATGCTGAGCTGGTTGAAAAGCGCGGAGCCTACTTTGAACTGGTAAAAAATCAGCTCGAGTTAGGAAACTAAACGCGTTGGTGCGGAGCAAATGTGGATTCGCATACCATTATATATAAGTAAGATAATTATTACCCAAACTACTTAAACAAATAGCGGCTTTATGGAAGAAAATATTGACGATATAGTGGCAGCAGCTGCAATTTTGAAGGAGCAAAAGCCAAAAAAGGAGCTTGTTATCCGCTCCGACGAGATGAATGAAATACTTGGAACTCCACCCAAAGCCATAATTCGTTACGGTGTTACGGTTATTGGGGCAATAATAGTAATGATCGTTGTTGGAAGCGCCTTTATTCGTTATCCCGATGTTATTCCTGTACCTATAACCATCACAACGCAGTCGCCACCCGAAATGCTGGTTGCCCGATCGGCTGGAAAGCCAATGGCCATTCTTGTAGAGGATAAGGTGGTGGTAAAACCGAATCAGGTAGTTGCCATTATGCAAAATAGCGCGCGATATGGTGATATGCTTAAGCTAAAAGCGATTGTAGAGCAAAATGGAGGTATAACCCCAAGCGTTGCAGCGCTTGCTACCATGAGATTTCCTACCAACCTATCGTTAGGAGAGGTTCAGGGAAGCTACAATGAGCTTATAAAAGCGCAGGCGGAGCTTGCTCTTTTTATGAATCAGCAGTTTTATCCTAAGAAGGAGCGGGCTATGATTCAGCAGATTGAGGGATATAAGGCCTACCGTGCTAAGATGAGCTCGCAAATGGCCATTAGCCAGCAAGACTACAAGCTTATTTTAAAGCAGCTAAAGCGCGATTCATTGCTGCTTTCGCAAAAAGTAATTGCTGCAGCCGACTACGAGAAGACTGAATCGGCCATGCTAGCAAGGAAAGGAAGCGTAGCGCAGCAGTCCATTTCGGCAACGAATGCCGAAATAGAGCAAGCACGGCTCGAACAGAGTCTGACAGAGCTGCGAATGGAGGCGCAGAACAAGCAGCAGCAGCTCGAAAGCTCGTTGGTGGGGTTATACAACCAGTTGAGAAGTGCGGTAGCGCAGTGGGAGGAGAAGTATATCCTAAAAACGCATCAGGCAGGGAAGCTAACCTACCTAAAGGTCTGGAGTACGAGCCAGGAGGTGCGAGCAGGTGAGATTCTATTTGCAGTAATCCCCCAAAAGGCAGGAAAAATAGTTGGTGTTGCCACCGTAAATAAGGCGGCTATAGGAAAAGTTGCCGAAGGTCAAAATGTAAACATTAAGCTAAGCGGATATCCCAACCAGGAGTTTGGAACGCTAAGAGGAAAGGTGCTTAACCTTTCGTTGGCACCCGGCGATAGCATTTACGCGGCGACAATATCCATCCCTCAAAATCTTGTAACAACCTATAGGCGGCAGCTTCACCTAAGAGGTGAGCTCACCGGAACGGCCGAAATCAGCACCGACGAGCTGAGCATTCTCGCAAGGGTATGGTCGCCGCTGAAGTATATGATAACCCAACAGAAAAACTAACAGGCTATGGCACTAAAAGAAATGATGAAGCTAGCAGAGCTTGATAGGCTGCTGCATAAAGGATGTACGGGAGATTCGAAGCATTTGGCTCGACAAATTGGTGTTTCGCGAAGTACGCTGTTTAATCTTTTTTTGGAGCTAAAAGAGGTGGGTGCCGAGATAAGCTACGATGCACACCGTAAAACCTACTACTATACTAAGGAGGTTAAAATTGTTTTGGCAATAGGCCGGGAATCTCAGGATTATTTGCTTATGAATGACATTCGAAAAATAATGGGAGGGGCAAGATCTATTTTGAGTTGTCAAAAATTTGATAGTTCTATACATTTATTCTCCTCATTGTAACGAGTGTGCTGACTATTTGCGGTAGTGTAGTGGATGCTGAAATGGATATCTGTAGGTCTTGATAAAATAAAAAAAGAGATTTGAAGTTCTTTGATACAAACTGTGTCTTAGAAAAGGTTGATGTTGAAGCAATCTATGATATCATTTGCAATTTGCATTAAAAAAAAGAAAAAGATGAAAGTTTGGGTTACGATTATATGTTTACTGATTTGTAATAGTTTATTGGCTGCAGATTATGCAAAGTATCACGAATCATGTAACAGAGCGCTGATTGAAAAAATAAATGGGAATACAAAAAGAGCGATTGAGTACTACGAAAAGGCATTTAGTGAAAATCATCCATTTGTTGATGACCTGCAGGAATTGTATAAATGCTATATTGCTGTAAATGATAAGGAGAATGCCTATAGGACATTAGAACGAATGGTTATCTCTGGATTTCGGTTAGAGGAAAAAAGTTATCTGTGTTTACCTACTAAACCAGCATTGGAGAAAATTGACAATACAGATTTTATAGAAGATACTACTTTGCTAGCTAGGTTGAAGGTAAATTATAACGATTTAAAAACAAGGAGTATTAAGAATTTTGATAAGGAATCTGTAAAATATATTCAAAGTATTAGCACAAACGATCGATTTGTTGGGTATATGAGGACATTAGCAGATAGTAGTGGTGAATCCTTAATTTCAGAAATAGGATTTGATGCTAATGCAAGGATATTTTTGAACTTAATAAGATCTAATTTGATTGATGAATCGATTCCCTTTGACATCTACGGGAGCTACTTTTATATATCCTTAGCACATATAGCACTAAGTGTATCCAAAAAGGATGATGTAAATACTCTATTCGACTATTTAAAGAGGCAGGTTATTATTGGCAATTTGCATCCAAATCAATATGCAATCTATTTTGATCAGAATTATGTCAGAGTACTGGGACACTCCGAGTCGTATTATGGTGCGCATTATAGTTCTTCTTGGAATGAAGAAAAATCAAAGATGTGCGTGCAAATTATGCCGGTAGAAGATCCATTAAAATTGGATAAACGAAGGGCAAGTCTCTTTTTGCCACCATTATGGGTTATGGAAAAATTGAAGGGGGTTGTTTTACCAAATAATTATAAGGCTGAATAGGTGCAATCGAAGTTAAAAGTTTCAGAGATTACATAGAATTTGTAATTTAACATACCTGAGATTTTGTTGTATTGCAATAAGGATGATTTCTGCTAATAAATTTTGAAGAACTATTATGATAAAAGGTGTAGCCGTTGTTTTGTATAACTTTTTAAAGTCGTTATTGGGATTTAAAAAAAATCTGTTTGCTAGTTTTGTAAAGATAAGTGTTGTTCTTATCCTTTTAGTTGGATCAAAAATTACAGCATTTTCGCAAGAATACAGCAATGTTCAAGATTTTGATTTTCTTGTAGCAAAGGTTAAGGCTGTATATCCAGGATATAGGGATAAGGTAACGCCCCAAACCAGACCGCAACTTGAAATGTTGGAAAAGGAGCTGCGTAGAAAAATTGCAGCTTATCCCGATTCGTGTAAATTTTATATGCAGCAGTATGTGAGATGGTTTAAGGATTTCCATTTGTCAGTAAGGAATGTGAGCAATAACAATCAGGTAAAAGAGAAATCGGCTCCCAATCATCGCTATATTACTGTAAACATCGATAGCTTAAGGCAACAGACTCAATCTGGGCAGACAATCGAAGGTGTTTGGCGCATATTCGACTATCAAATTGCTATAGTTAAGGATAGGCAGGAGAATAAGTTTTATGGAATAGCATTGAAGTATAGAAATGCAGCACCCAATCAGCTTGTTTTTATCTTTGAACCAACAGGGATAGCCGATTTTGAGCTGACTTTTTTCCCAAGCTACTATAACTATGCTCCCACAAAAAGTAAAGCATCGCTTGAATTTGATAATAAGATATTGGAACTCCATAATGATACTCGCTTTGTTAGGGCAACCAACTCGAAAGAATTTGATAATGCGCTTTGGGAGACCTATCAGCCGAAGTATCCTAATGGGCGTAACATTTTTCAATTTACGACTTATTTAAATGATAGCACATTTTATCTTAGAGCATCTTCTTTTGGCGATAGTACAGTTGAAAAGTTGGTAGATAAGCATTGGAAGGAGATAACCTCGCGTCCTAACCTTATTATCGACTTAAGATCTAATGATGGTGGTTCCGATATTTACTACCAAAGTTTGCTTAAGCTAGTATACACCAATCCATATTTTACGAAGGGTGTTGAGTGGTATGCGTGCTCTGATAATATTAAATTATTTGAGGATGCAATAAAGAATAAAGAGATAAACGGTGGCGATGAAGGTATAAAGGCAACCAAGGCGTTGCTAGAGGCAATGCATAAGAATGTAGGCGGATTTGTTTTGCATCCTATGATGGGGCATGATAGAGCTGTTACGCGAGATACTATCTACACCTATCCAAAACGAGTAGGAATTATTATAGAGGAGACTAATGGATCTTCGGCCGAGCAATTTATTTTGAGCGCAAAGAATAGTAAAAAGGTAATTCTATTTGGCGATAAGAGTACGGCAGGAGTTCTTGACTATTCGAATGCAGTACAAATTGTATTTCCATCAGGAAATTATTCGCTTAGGTTTCCAATGACTCGATCGAGACGGCTACCTGAAAATCCTATCGACAACAAAGGTATTGCACCTGATGTCAGAATTCCATTTCCTAATACAAAACAGATTTATAGTCGTATAGACGATTGGGTATATTTTGTAAAAAGCTATCTGGAAGCAGTAAGATAGTCCGGGAAAGTATTGCTTATATGATTTTTGAAAATAGAGAGATACATTATAGAATTAAGTGAGGACATTTCAATTTTATTTAAAACTATGATGAAAAAATATTTTTGTTTTATTGGTTTACTAGCATGCTGTATCGTAATAGTAGGTCTCTCGTCTTGCGCATTAAGTAAGAAGGTAGCTCCACAAGAAGTAAAGGAGGATGTAGCATTTGTCAAAAAGCAAATCGGCCTGCTACATCCTAATCCATATTTTTTAGCCGATTCGGCAGCTTTTATAAAAAGGTTAGATTGTATTGCTCCGCATACAAAAATAGCTAGGCTTAACCTATGCGGGCAGCTACAAAATGCAGTAGCCATGCTGAATGATGGGCATACAGCAGTCAATTTGGACAACAATACTCGTTTTCGTGCTTTCTTTTGGAGAAGTAAAATCCTTCCGTTGAAATTGGAGGTTAAGGATGGTAGGTTATTGGTTTTAAGTAATGTTGGAAAGTATTCTCACATAGCGTCTGGGAGTGAGATTCTTGAGATAAATGGAGTAGATGCTGATTCTATTTATAGAAAATTGTTAGAGAGAACTTCGGGGAATAGTATAAAGCATAAGGAGCATATTATTAATAGTGGATCTTTATCTCTTGATTTACTTATAAAGACAGGATATTCAGGTAACTACAACGTAAAGTATAAAGCTCCTAACGGAGAATGTCGTGAGGTTTTTCTGAAGGGTATTAGCCAGCCAAAATATTTTGGAAGTAAATCAACATATTCTAATAGGGATATTTTTGATAGCTGCTCTATGGTAGAGCGCAGCGACTTTGGATCAATTTTTTATTCTAAAAAGGACTCTGCTGTCATTTTTAAATATCCGAAATTTGATTCTCTTAACGATACAAGCCTGATAAATAGAGTTTATCAGCTTATAAAATCGGATAGCGTAAAGTATTTTGTGCTCGATCTTCGTGATAATACAGGAGGAACGACTAACTTATATCCTTATTTACTTAAGCTATTTCCACCTAAAAACAAGGTTTGCTATTTTGATAGAGTTGAGGTTAACCTAGCAAGTGTAGCTAGTGCGGAGATGAAAATGGAGAAGGTCGAAACTATTAGGGGAAATAAAATAGGCATTTGTAGAGATAGCCTTCTGCTTAGTACAAGTAATATTTGTGGGATTAGTAAGAAGGCGTTTGTTTTATGTAATGCCGGTACTTTTTCGACAGCAAGCGCATTTTGTGCAATTGTTCAGGATAATAAGCTTGGAGTTTTAGTTGGTGAGGATACGGGTGGAAGAGGATCAGATTTTGGGAACTTTCAAGCGTTTTTACTCCCAAATAGTAAGCTGATTTTGCAAGTATCAACTTCTAGGTTTATACGACCTAACGGAAATGCTACCTTTTATCCAATAAAACCCGATATCTACTCCAATTTTAAGGAGGCGTTTTCCGTTAAGGCGTACAATTAGCTCCTGCTATTTGGATAAAAATCTGATAAAAAGATTTTTTGGTGGTGTTTACCCATCTTCATGGCACACAGAATTGGTGCTTAGACTTTATTTACAAAATAATTTAGTAATGGCATCTTAGTCCAAAATATTGGACGGCACCGCTATTACATTTGTTTGCGTAGCTTGTATTTTACAAGAAGCAAATCGAAAAGTGTTGTTTTATTTAGACGAAATTGCCATGTTAAAAATGATTGAAAAGCTTGCACAAGGGAAAATCTTAACAGAAAAAGAGCAAAAAGATATTCTTGGAGCTATTTCTGGGGTTAAATGTCTACCCGAAGACGGTTGTTCTGATCCAAACTACTGCTGTTATCGGGGAGTTTGTGTAATGAAACGTCCACTGCCTGGAGGTGGTGAGCCTGGTTGTATGCAGTAACTTTTTATTAAAAAGGAGGTCGGCTTTATAGAACGACCTTTTTTTATATTATTAGTGGGCGTCCAAAATATTGGACGGCATCGATATTACATTTGCTAGCGTAGCTTGCTAGCGCATGCTGCTCCAGATGCCGAAAAGGATAAAGAGTAGGCAATTTATTTATGCAAAGCTTATGCTAAAAAAAGTTTTAAACCTTTTAGATGCTCAAATATTGAGTAAAAAGGAACAGACAAATGTTATAGGAGGACAACCATTTCCTAGAAGGTGTGACGAAGAAAATCCTTGCAATACTAAGGGGTTATGTTGTACCAATAATTATTGCATTAATTCGGGTCCAGATAAAAATGGTATATGGCCAAGATGCGATTCTATGTAAAACCTATTAAACTTTTTCCCAAAATGAACTTAATCAAGAACATTAAAGGTGTAAAGACACTTTTGAAGGAAGATCAAAAAGCAATTACAGGAGGTGTTATATATACCTGTAAGGGGGGACCTTGCCCCAAAGGCTACCAGTGCTCGCTAGGATATATTTGTGTGAGGGTTATGGAACCCTAAATGAGGAGAAAAGGGAAACTTTAAAGCTAAAAGTTTCCCTTTTTTTTAATATTTCTATTTAAAAAGGATCGTAGCTGATTGTGGTATAGGCATACCGTCTAAAATTTTGGACGGTTGATGGTGTACATTTGAGTTGGCAGTGAGTCTCATTTTAAAAAGGCAGATTTTACTGCTGGCAAATCCTTATTGCCTGAAAATATTAGGAACAATTACATTAAAAAACTCAGCTATGAAGACTTTGAAAAGTATTAATGGCGTTAAAACGCTTAGTAAGGCAGAACAATTACTAGTAAGTGGTGGTATAGGTTGTAATGAGCAGTATCTATGTCCTATATATAGATGCTGTATTAAAGGTGTTTGTCGGAAATGTGAGGATTTTTAAATTAAGCACCTTATTCCTATTTGAAAACAAGTGAGACATGGCTTGGTGCTATGTCTCTTTTTTGTAAAATTTTGAAGAGTCCAAAATTTTGGACAGTTGATGATGTACATTTGATTTGACAGAGAATGACTTTTATAGGAAAAGACTATTTTTTCTGTTGGCATATTCTGATTGCCTGAAAATATCGGATGCGATTACATTAAAAAACTCAGTTATGAAGACTTTAAAGGAGATTAAAGGCGTTACGATGCTGGGAAAAATTCAGCAGCAAGCAATTACTGGTGGTCGTGCATGCAATGAGCAATATCCATGCCCTCCTATAGCTTGTTGTATTGATGGAATTTGCAGAATGAATTGCAAAGATCTGTAGTTACCACCCTTTTTTATAGGGCATAGCATAGCTATGCCCTATTTTTTTACAAAATATGGTGCTGAGTCCAAAATTTTGGACACCTCTACTTTTATATTAGCACTGCTGCGCTGCTTAATGCTACTGCTGCAGCCCCAAATTCCGAAAAGGGTAAGAGTAGGAGTAATAAATAAGAATTAAACGATGATTAAAAAGATGCAAGCATTGGTGGATCTTCAAATTCTAAGCAAGGAAGATCAAAAAATGGTAAAAGGAGGTGTAACTCTTAAATGTGAATGCAATGATTTTTCCAATAAATATTGGATTGGAGAGTATGATAGCTACAAAGATGCAGAAGCCGATTTTCCGAGACATTGTGGAAATCGCTCTGCAATTTGTATGCATGTTGAAATTTAGGTAGGAAGGCTGCTTTCGGCTGTTTTCTTATCTTGTTATTTTAACAAATATCCTAAAAATAGGCGTTGCCGTCTAAAATATTGGACGGCAACGCTATTGCATTTGCTAGAGTAACTTCTTGCAAAAAAATTGTAATGGTATAGTTTATTGCTCTAAATTTTTAAGAATGAACAAACAGAAAATATTTTTGGTAGTTATTGTTGTTTTTTGTAGCATGAATGTTCATGCTAAGTTTTTATATAAAATTCCGTTTATATTTTCTGGTAATAGAATTTATGTTGAAGGTCTTATCAATGGTCAAAAATGTACTTTATTGTATGATACTGGAGCATATGGAATTACTATTGATAAAGAATTTGCTGAAAATAATAATGTTAAGGAAATGTCATTGAAAGATAAATCTGAAATAGAAATATCAATAGGTGAATTTAACAAAAAAACTTTGTTTTATAAGGTTCAAGATTGCAAGACTATAGGTTCTACTATGGATATGGGGATTGTTGGAATAAATTTATTTGAAGATTATTTAGTGGAAATTGATTATACTGAGCATGTATTAAATATATATTCAAGAGACGAAGTATTACAAGGGTACATACAGTTAGAAGCCAAATGGCAAAAGCATATTCAATTTTTAGGCAGTTTTATAACTAATGCTACAATTGTACTTAATGACAGTACAGCTTATACGGGGCGATTTATAATTGACACAGGCAGCGGAAGAAATATAACACTTCTTAGACACGTTCCTGTTAAAGTGAAAAAGGATTATTTTACATGGAGAGGCAAAAATGCTAGTTGGTATGGGTTTAATGTGAGTAAGGTGTTTAAAATGGATAAATTTATTTTTAATAAAATAACTTATTCTGGATTAATAGCTGACTATTCAATGGATGAAAATATGGAGGCATCAACTGCTATTGATGGTATTATTGGAGGTGGGTTTTTACGAAATTTTAAAATAGTTGTTGATTATAGTGGTCGTGCTATTTATTTTAAAGAAAATTTACATATAGATGGATTTGTTTCTAGCTATACTGGAGATAATGTTAGCTATAGAAATAGAGTCGATGATTTAGGAGGTCTCCTTGTTGTTTCGATATTAGATCATCCATTATTTATTCATAGTAAGATTAAGCTCGATGATATTATAATAGCAGTAAATGGAGTAAGTGTTCAAAGCAAGGAATTTGACAAACTTGAAGAATTATTTAATATTGAAGGATTGCATATTACATATACAATAAAAAGAGGTGACAAGATATTTAATGTAGAAAATGAAATAAAGAAAATACTTTAGTAAGTTTTTTATACAAAAGACATAACCCCGAATGTCTGTAAATAAATTGGGAAATAATCAATTAAAATTTGTATTATGTTGAAGACATTTAGATAGTTATCCAAGGATGAAATGGGAAAAATTATTGGAGGTGAAACTAGAGAAGCATATTGTGGTACTTTAGGTGAACTTTTAATTAATGGCGATTATCAAGGAGATTATTCTTGGGGAATGGATGTGTATTATACCAATTGTGGTCGTTATGGTATTCCACTTCCCGAATATAAAAAAAAGGCTTAATATTTAGAAACAATGTTGGGTTTTAAAAAATAGTAACTCAACATTGTTTTATTGTACGTTTTATTAAATGTATATTATTCTTGTTATTTTAACAAATATCCTAAAAATAGGCGTTGCCGTCCAAAATATTGGACGGCAATGCGCATATATTGGCCTATGCAAAATGGGAAGAACCATTTTGTCCCGGATTCTGAAAAGGGAATGAGTAGGAGTTATATTTAGGTATATCTGTATGAAAAAAAGTATTGAAAACATTCAGGTTGTTAAATGCTTAAGCAAAATGGAGCAGTCTTCTATTTTAGGTGGAGATACCAATAGCCAATATTGCGACGAGGAAAATCCTTGTTTTATGGCTGGTTATTGCTGCCTTAATAACTATTGCATTCCTAAAATTGATAAGCGGGGGAACTACATGTTCTGCGATTTTTAAAAGAGTAGGAGCACATAGCCTTTGGGCTTATGTGCTCTTTTTATTTTAGTAGTTAAACATATATACTATTGTATGCAAGATAGAACATCCGAAATATTAGCCCAATATATTCGCATTAATGGGTATCAGATCGACAAGACAGAGGTGGAATACCAATTTAAGAGCAGTCCCTACTACCCATCTTTACGGGCAATGACTGCCGTGCTCGATCATTTTGCTATTGAGCATATTGCCGCCGAAGTTGCCCGCGAAAAAGATATTATTCCTCAGCTGCCAGCATCGTTTATGGCCCATCTGGTTAACGACCGCTTTGTACTTGTGCTGCGGAAGGATAAAAAGCTGGCGGTTACTTTTGATGATGGAAGTAAGGGGCAAATGACTAACGACGAATTTTTAGAGGTCTGGGATGGGGTAGTCCTAGTGGTGGAAGAAAATGCTCAAAAAGCGGCTTTTTCGGTTTCTAAAGTTCAGCGATATATTGCACCTGCGGTTATTGTGGCTATTGTAGCAGCCGCTATTGGCTTAAATGGAACCGCTTTTGCTGCTGTTCACTCCGTTTTATGCTTACTGGGTGGCTTTATTGCTTACCTTATTGTAAGGCACGAGCTTGGTAGGGGCGGTAAGCTGGTTGATGCTGTTTGTTCGGGTGGGGGCGAGCGTATTAGCTGTAATGATGTGCTCAAATCGAAGGGGGCTATGGTGTTTGGCAGATACTCCTTTGGACAGATTGGGCTAAGTTTTTTTGTAATGTTGGGCCTAGCTTGGTTTTTTGCCTCGTTGTATAGCTTTAGCAGCGTACCCATTATTCAGCTTACGCTAGTTGCACTACCTTTTACGCTATACTCCATCTTTTATCAGCTTTTAGCCGTAAAGAAATGGTGTACCTTATGCCTTTCGGTAGTTGTTACACTATGGTTAATGGGGGCGTCCATCTTCTTATACAACGAAACGCTCAATCTATTTAGCATCAATGGAAGGGAGCTGGTTGGGTTGGCTATTTTATTTGCTGCTGCATTTTTGGTTATTGATTTATGGATAAGAAAGGTAAAGGAAGGGCAGGATTTTTCTGAATTAAAGGTACGTTCAAAGCGGTTTAAGCAGAAATTGAACGTTTACACATCGCTTGTACAGGCCACAAATGCTATTGATACTAGAATTAATAGTCCCGAAATAGTACTTGGAGATAGGAATTCTGCTTTGGAAGTGGTGATTGTTACCTCTCCGCTATGCGGATTTTGCAAGGAGGTACACTCGATGGTAGAGCAGATGCTGCGGGCAAAGGCATCCGTAAAGTTTACTATCCGCTTCAACATTCGCGATACGGCTGGATTTGGAGCACAAATCTGCGCTCGTTTAATAGAAATATACCTTTTGGATGGCGAGGAGAAATGTAGGGAGGCGCTAAGCGATGCCTACCTAAACATTCCGTTAGGTAAGTGGGAGGGTAAGCACGGAAAGCTGCAGGATGAAAAGGTATTGGAGGTTATAGCCAACCAGCGTGGCTGGTGCGATTACCATAATATCAGCTTTACTCCCGAAATACTAATAAATGGGAAGTCATTCCCTAAAGATTACGATCGGATAGACCTGCCTGTAGTGCTAGAGTCGCTTGCCGAAAACGTAGAGGAGCTGTCTGTTTGTTAAGCTACAAGCTACTTCGATATTATTTAAACTAAAATGTACTACTATGCTAAAAGCAATTGAAACGCTTGCTCAAGGAAAAGTTCTAAAAGCAAAGGAGCAACAGCAAATTTTAGGTGGCAAAGGAGTTCCTCGCTGTATTGATGGTAACTGTGATGATCCCAATACATGCTGTTCTCGTGGTTACTGCGTAAGTACCAAGCCAGGACCTGGCGGTCTGCTACCTGCTTGCGAGTAGATTTGTTTTTTATGACAAAAGCATTTGCGCCAGCCTTAGTTAAGGTTGGCGCTTTTTATATGGTCTTATATAAAGGTATTGAGATGATGTATGTTGGGTAGATGGCATAACCCATTATTTGCATTGCGCAAACGGGTTATGCTTTAAAGCCAATTTAAAGGGGGTAATTAAGACTGTAAAACGATTTTATGTTGCAGTATATGCTGCTTTATAACGATTATCTGGTTAATGGCTAACGTTTCTATTTGTAAAGTGAATGGTATATGGTCTGTATTGGCTTTTCAGTAAGCTGCATTACTATTACTGTTAAAGTTTGTAGCGTATTTTAAATAAGGTATATTTTATTAGTGTCGAGTTTGCCTCTTTTTGAGGCAAAGAGCGCGTTTTAACGTATGAGAATAATATGGTGTTTTTGTTGATTTATGTATTTGTTATTTAGTGAAATGCAATTTTAGTGGTAACGCTTGTTTTTCAATTTTGTGCTTCTGTATTTGAGTAAAATGCTGCTGTTTTGAGCTACGAAGCTGCTGTTTTGAACTTTGTATAACGCCCATTAACGGAAGAAACTGCTGTTTTAACCTTTGAAACGTCTGTTTTAACAAACAAAACGGGATTTTTGTGCTAAAAAACGTCTGTTTTTAGAAAAAACACTGCATTTTTTAGGTTTAGAACGACATTATTGAAGAAAAAGTACTGCTGTATTGAAGTTTGGAGCTACATTTTTGAGGAAAAATACTGCTGTTTTTAGGTTGAGAGCTGCATTTTTTTACAAAAACGTGGGCCGATTGAATTTTAGAGGTTACATTTTCAAAAAAAACTACTTGCATTTATTTGCCTATTTAGCTTCTTTTTAGGAGGAAGTATAGCCTGTTTACTATGCCAAAATAGTCAGATTTAGATAAATATTAGCCGTAATAGCCTTCACTTGAGATTATTTTTGAAGGAAGCGGAAAAGTTTTAGAGAAAAGCTGAAAATATATTTAGAAGGATGTCTGAGTCCGAATTTTTATAGTCGAATTATGCTAGTATTTATTGGTTAAAGTACTACAGTCCAAAATAATGGACGGATATGGAATTATATTAGCCAGCGTAGTCCGCATAGTAACATTTGACGGAGCTATCCTGGATGCCGAAAAAGGAAGAAGAGTAGGCGTATTTTCAAAATTAGATTTTATGGTTAAGAAAATTATGGACTTAAAGGGGATTCTACCTTTAAATAAGGTAAGTCAGGTGCACATTGTTGGTGGAGGTAACACTAAGCCTATACTTTGTATTGAAAATGAGCCTTGTGGTGGACTTCATACTTGCTGTATTAATGGCAAGTGTGTGCTGTTGAAACCAGATGCACATGGTGTGTATCCTATATGCGGGCTATTATAGCTAGCTATTGGCGCTTATTTGGGCTGTAATGTCAGTTTTTAGAAGTAGCCATGAGTTTAGCTTCTTGAAATGTTTATGAGCGAACATGTAACAAAAAACGAACACGAAATGAGAACATTAAAAAAAATGAACGGCTTAAAAATGCTCAGTAAAAAGGAGCAAAAAGCGGTTAATGGTGGTTACGCATGTGTTGATGGTTACAGATGTCCACCAGGGAGCTATTGCGTAAGAGGACTATGCAGAAGTATTGAAGACTAATTTATTTGTAGGGGCTGCCAGGTGTAACGAAAATTTATAGCTGACAGCCTTTATTGTATGAATAAGCTTAGTAGCAAGAGCCAATGGAGGCGTTGACCTGATTGATTTGACATTTTATACCAATCCTCTTCGAGAGTTCCCCAAAATGGTTCGGTAAAATATCGTTAGTTGTAATATAATGGTTGCAGTCCAAAATTTTGGACGGTATCCCTCTTATATTGGCACTGTAGTACGAACCGTAAAAGGTGTAATGCTATCCCAGCTGCCGAAAAGGGGAAAGAGTAGGTTAACTATTAAGTAATCAGTGATGAATAAAAAGCTGTCGAACATTTTAGGCGCGCATCTTTTGAGCGGCGAGAAGCAAAAAATGATTTTAGGTGGTGCGGCTATGTACACCTGCACCTGTAACGATTCTGGTTTTAGCTGGATTGGCGAGTACGAGTCATATCAGGCCGCTTTGGCTGCTTTTATTAGCAGCTGCAAGTCTGGTGCTACCTGTACTAGGGAAGATTTTTAGCATGATGCTACGAGGTTGCTGTGGTGAAACCGCTAAATCTTTGTAGCTTGTTAAGTATTGCAGATAGTAGGTGCATCTTTCTTTTTTAAGAGGTGTTTCCTACTGTCTGTTTGCTGTATTCTTTCTCTGGTTATAGGCTATAGGCTTATATGCAAGTACGAGGATAGCCCTTAAGGGGTAAAAATGTAGGTAGTTAGAGGTAATCGCTATGATAAGAGTCGCTGCTGTTTTGGTATTTCTATCCATCTCAATAAAAAGTGTTTCGCAAGCGGTGTTGGATGTTGCATATTTACGTTGCACCTATACGTATTGCTATTTGACGGATACCAATAGCCGCAAAGAGGGCGAGAAAGATTTGCTTATACTTCAAATTGGGAAAAATATTTCGAAGTGCTATAGCTACTACAGCTATCAGGTCGATTCGCTTTGTCAAACGCCCAACTACCAGCGGGCATTTTGGGATAAGTTCAATAAGAGCATGGAAGCGGAGGGTGTTCATTCGTCGAACTACTACCATAAGCGTTTAAAGACGTATGTGTATAAAGGTTATCCTGAAGGTAAGATGACTGTAACAGATGGAATATCAACAGAAGCATTTGTTTATGAGGATAAGCTGTCTGAGTTTAGCTGGAGTATGGCCGATAGCGTTAAAAGCATCCTTGGTTATAGCTGCCAAAAGGCTGTTTGCAGCTACAGGGGGCGGAGCTACGAGGCTTGGTTTGCTGCAGATATTCCGGTAAATGATGGACCTTGGAAATTTACTGGGTTACCCGGGCTAATAATGGAAGTTTATGATGTTGGAAGGCACTACTCTTTTACTATTAAGGGGGTGGAGAAGGTGGATAATGAACCAATCATATTCAGCAAACCAACAACAGAAGGCGGCAAATATGTGGCAACTTATAGGAGTGAATTTTTACGAGGATTAAAATGCTATCTTCTTGATAAAGCTGGATATATTGAGGCCGAAACCGGTATTTCGTTGTCGGGTAGCAGCAATACTAAGGCGCTAAGCTACGATTTAATAGAGCGAGACTATGCGTTGTAGGTTTTGTGCTACTATTGCTCATCATTAAATAGGTCTGGGCTGTGTTAAACGAAAAGCATTTCTCTTTTTATAGTAAAAATAAGTATCAGCATTGAAATGTATGCACTATATTTAAGGAATTGGATCGTGTTCAATGAGGTTAGGTAAAATATTTGTTTGTAAATCTTGATAAAATTATTTGTTATGAGGTCTTTAGTCTTTCTTTTGCTATTGGGAGTAGCTTTTACTTCCAATGCACAAACTGAAAAAGTTTTAGAACCTGCCGTTCTGGAATGTCATTACGAGCTGAGCGCACTTCGGGATACCTTATCGCGTAGCAATATTGGAAGAGATTTGATGATACTTCGTGTTGGCAAGAGCATTAGCCAATTTTTCAGCTATCATGCCTACACAAGCGACTCGTTATTAGCTACCAGCGGTGGGGCAGAAAAATTTGGGAATAGCTTTATAGATGCACTAACCAAAGGGGATAAGTCAACGCTTCCAGGCGTTAAAACAACAAGCGATTACATCTATAAAAATTACCCCAAAGGGCGCATTAGCCTATATTGTACCGATGTTGCCTTGAACTACTATCGAATTGTGGAGGACTATACTCCGCAAGCGTGGGAGGTGAAGGACTCTACACGGGAAGTGCTTGGTTACAAATGCCAAATGGCAACCTGTAATTATCGAGGACGTAGCTATGTTGCCTGGTTTGCATCAGATATTCCTGTAAGCGATGGCCCTTGGAAGCTGGCAGGGTTGCCCGGATTGATTCTCGAAGCGTACGATGTGCAGCATCACTATCACTATACGGCTGTTAAGCTCCTGCAAGCGGGGTTGCGTCCTGTTGCTTTGTACAATACTGATAGGAAGTATGAGAAAACAGATCGTATAACCTACTTAAGGCTGATGAGCGATTACCTGTTTGGTCGGAGAAATTCGCTAGAGGACGGCAGTGCCGCTTTGGGGCTAGATATAAAGGTAGCTGCTAGTCCCACTTCGAAAGGGAAGGTGAAGCAGTACGATTTTATGGAGCGGGATTATAGGTAGCCATTTGCATTTTTATTGAGGATGTAGCATTTTTCGGAAGCCACCGATAGTCTACTTATTTTATGATGCAAAATATATGGTAATGTATGGTTAAACTTATTTTTAGGACTGCTTTTTTGCTGCTAGCGATGGTGGTATGGCAAACCGTATGTGCCGAAGAGCTAAGGTTGGAGGGGGTTGTTTCCGATGCCAAGACAGGAAAGCCGTTGCCCAACGTACTTGTTACGGTACGACCTGCAGGCAAAAGTAACGTGCTGAAGTTTACGCAAACCACCTCGGAAGGACGGTTTGAACTTCTACTAAAAAGCAGCATCGAAAGCCATGAATTAAGCTTTAGGATGATGGGATATGCTAGCCAATCGGTCGGATTGTCGGAGGGGAAGACATTTTATCGCATTTCGATGGTTGAGCAAGCAACCAGCATTCGTGAAGTGGTGGTTAAGTCGAAGGGAATAAGCCAAAAAGGGGATACCGTGACCTATCTGGTATCGAATTTTGCTAATGCGCAGGATAAAACGCTGGCCGATGTGCTAAAAAAGATGCCGGGTATTGAAGTTAGCAAAAGCGGAGCAATAACCTACAATGGCGTTTCATTAAATAGATTTTATATAGAAGGGAAAGATATGCTGGGAGGCCGTTACGGGTTGGCAACCAACAGCATTAATCAGCAGGATGTCGGTAGCGTGGAGGTTATGGAGAATCATCAACCCATAAAAGCGCTAAACGATATTTCGTTTTCAAAGAATCCGGCCATAAACATACGTCTGAAAAGCGATGCCAAATCGCGTTGGGTAGGAACCGTAAAGGGTGGTTTAGGTGTGGAACCTACCACATGGAAAGGAGAGGTGCTTGCTATGCGCTTTACGGCAAAAAATCAAAGTTTGAATACCTATAAATCAAACAATGTAGGTTCCGATATTACCACCGAAACGCAATCTCTAGCTTTCGAGGATATTGTTGGTAGCATAAATAAGGGGTATAGGCTTAGCGCGTTTATAGATTTGTCGCCCGATTTTATAAAAGAGATCGATGAGAGCCGCTATCTTTTCAATAAAACGCATCTTATTAGCACCAATAACCTTTGGTCGTTGGGTAAGAATTACGATTTGACCTCGCAGGTTAGCTATACGAACAATCGTATTACCTCCGATAGCTATTCGAATACCATGTATTACCTTCCAGATAAGGTCATTGAGGTAAGAGACGATCAGCATGCTTTTTCGCGGAAGAATAATGTTATGGCCAATATGGTTTTAACAGCCAACACGCCTACGTTTTATCTCAAAAATACGCTAAATGTCAACCTCAAATGGAACGAAACACAGATGGGGGTTGACGGAACTTATCCTAATCGTCAAAGGGCATCAACGCCTCACCATCAATTGTCTAACGACTTTGATTTAATAAGCAGAAAAGGAAATTCTGCTTTTACGGTAAACTCGTTTACTCTATATCAGACCAGAAATGAGGAGTTGTTAGTATCTGGGAAGGATACTCAGCAGCAAACTGTCACCTCGTCAGCCCTATTTACTAACACAAGTACCTCGTTTTCGGTAGGGATAAAGCCTGTTACTATATCGGGAAAGGTGGGAATTAGCGGGTTGCTTAGGAAATTTAATAGTAACCTTTCTGGAATCTCTGATACAATTGGTCGTTTACAGAATAAGGTGCAGATGAATTGCTTGAATATCTACTTTACACCTAAGATGGAATTCAAAAGGACTGCAGTAGAGGCTAGTTTAGAGTGTCCTTTGTCGATAATGCCATACAATTTTAGGGATAAACTTGCGGATAATAGCAATTTGAAAACCAAGATGAACGTTTCACCCTACTTGTATGTGAAATATTATGCTACACCTAGGCTCTCATTTATGGCAAGTGGTCAATTTTCTCAATCGAAAGTCGATGAGCAGCTTTTTTATGGAGGAATTATTCTGAATGATTATCGAAATATATCAAAAGGCATCGTGGATTATGCGGTTGGAAATACAAAGAGTATTAGTGGAAGTATATCCTATAAGATTCCATTAAAAGGTTTTTTTGTAAATGCAGGCACGAATCGAAGTTGGAACACTTTTCCCCGTATGTTCGATAGAAGTTTTGAGGGGCAGTATGTTGTAAACTCGATTGTTAAGCAGAGTAATAATAACCGAAGGTGGTCTATTTATGGCAGTGTTAGTAAAAGAGTTGAAGGTATAAGAGGAATGGTAACGTTGCGCTCCAGCTATTCGTCATCAGATGCCTCGCTGCTGCAGCTTGGTGTGAAAAATTCTTACAACTCTAGCGTTTGTTCTGTTTCTGGTAAGATTACATCTAACATTGGAAGTTGGAGTAACCTCGCTTACGACATTATCTACGATAAAAACTGGTTGAGGTTTAGTTTGGGGCACATATCCAGTACTTATGAAGGTTATAATCAGAAGTTAACCTACACAATAACGCCAAATGAATGCTGGTATCTGAGGATTATTGGAGAGCATTACGTAAACGAAGTTGCTGAAGGAGTTAAGAAGAACTTCTTTTTGTCGGATGTTGACATAACTTACTGCTTAAAGAAAGGTTGGGAGCTAAATTTAATGGCTAGCAATATTTTTGATCAAAAAAACTATTCCTATAGTTATTACAATGGGTTGTCGAATGTTGGCAAGTCTTACAATGTAAGGGGACGAAATGTTATGGTAAGTCTGTTTTTTAGGTTTTAAGGGTTTGTTTGATGTCTGATGTTTGCTTCAATTGAGATTGTGGGCAATGTTGAGGCATTTTTTAAGATACTTTTCTCCTAAGTTTATCTTTCATTCAAAAAACCACCCCTCCTATCTTTGCGGTAAGTGCTGGTATTAGAGGGATGAAGGACTCGTTAACGCGCTGCCGTGTAGTAAAAGTGGGGTTTGGGTATTGCAGAACCGGAAA